>JAIXRD010000182.1 GCA_027485365.1 Cryomorphaceae bacterium
AGCCTCAATCGCTTTGAGAATAAGCAGAAGCCGAGAAAGAAAAAGAAGAAAAAACCTAGAAATCCAAATCAACCTGCACCCAATGCATAGGAGCCTATTTAGATTGATTGTTGTTTTTTTTAGTGCAGTTTTTTTACTGTTTTCATGTGGCTCTGATGCCGTATTCAATCAGTCGATTCCGATTTCAGGACACGCGTGGAAAGAGAGGTTCCACCCAACCTTTAAGGTTCAAATCACCGACACGGTGAGTACACATGATTTTGTGCTTACCGTAAGAACTACCGTCGACTATCCCTATTCAAATTTGTGGTTATACTTAACAATAAATGGCCCCATGGGAAAGTCGCAACGATTCCCTTTAGAAATTGTTACGGCGGATGCTACGGGTAAATGGACTGGAGATAAAAGCGGATCGTTGGTTTCATTCTCTAAATTATTCATGCACGATAGATTCCCTAAAAAAGGCACCTATACCTTGAGTTTTGAACAAGCAACAACCCAGAAAACATTGCCTGAAGTGGTGGATGTGACCTTGGATGTTTATACCGCTGAAAATAAACAATAATGCACTATCCGTGTTTATCCTTGGCGCAATTGGAGGCACTTGAAACGGATTTTGTGGCTTTTTTAATTGTGAATGGCGTCGAGGGAGAAACTTGGAAAACGTTAAACGAAACGAATCCTTCAAAAGCACAAGAATTAGCTACTTTGTTTAGTCAAGTAGTTTGGGAAAAGGTGCTTAAAGAGACTAATTACGTAAAACGTCTCAGTGAAAGTGAGCGTATTTTTGGGTATTTGGGTGAAGAACAAGGGGTCTTACTCATTGGTCAACAAAACCCAAGCGGATGGGCGTTCCACAAGGCAAAGAAACAATGGGGGGGCAAGCGAGAATCTGAAGTGTTCACCCTGCTTCAACAAGGGTTTGAGCGCGCAACTGAACAGGAATTTACAGAAGTAAGTCAATTAATTAAAACAATATAAAAAGATGAAAAAAGTACTTTTCTTAAGCATGTTAAGCATCGGATTATCAGGTGTATTTGCACAAATTAACGCACCAAAGGCAAGTCCTGCCTGTAAGCTGGAACAACGCGTAGGGTTAACCGATATTACCATTAGTTATTCGCGTCCCGCAGTAAATGGTCGAACAATCTTCGGTGATTTAATTCCTTTTGATGCATATTGGAGGCTTGGTGCGAATGAGAACACTAAATTCACAACTTCTGATGCCTTGTTTTTTGGTAAAGACACCTTGCCAGCAGGAACCTATGCACTCTTTGCAATGCCCGGAAAAACTTCCTGGAAGTTGGCCTTTTATACTGAGTTCGGGAACTGGGGATTGCCGCCTGTTTGGGAACAAACAAAGGTTGCAATGGAACTTACTGCACCTGTTAGTTCGCGCGTTGACCTTACTGAAAATTTAACCATCGGATTAGATCAA
Source organism: Cryomorphaceae bacterium (assembly GCA_027485365.1). GTDB lineage: Bacteria > Bacteroidota > Bacteroidia > Flavobacteriales_D > Crocinitomicaceae > UBA952. The sequence goes on from JAIXRD010000182.1 coordinate 1,439, forward strand.
TTGGAAAACAGTGGTGCCGAATTGTTTATTACATGGGACCATGTGTCGGTTAAATTTCCGTTCACCATGAATACAAAAGATAAAGTATTGGCATCGATTCAAAAAACCATGAACGGACCAAGTGCTAATGATTATCATACGGCCGCAAAATTCTAAAAAAAAAAAAAAATCAATAACAAACAAGCCTTAGAATGGGTTGATAAAGCAATTGCACTAAGACCAGAAGCATATTGGATGTTACGAACAAAATCATTGATTCAAGCGGAACTCGGTCTGTATTCAGAGGCAATAAAAACCGCGGAACAGTGCATTAAATTAGCAGAAGCTGATGGTGACACATCCTATGTGAATCAAAGCAAAAACTCCATTACAGCTTGGAAAAAGATTAAGTAATACATGCCGCGACTCAAGGAGTTTCTTTTATTGCATGGCATTGTTTTTCTCTGGGGATTTACAGGCATAATTGGTAAATTATTACATCAAGAATCCTTCATTATTGTATGGTATCGGGTATTAATTGCATCCCTAGGCTTACTCGTGTATTTGTGGATAACTAAAACCAGTTTTAGTGTAAGACGAACCCATATCTTACCCGTGGTTCTGGTAGGAATTGTGGTAGCACTTCATTGGATAACCTTTTACTATGCAATTCAAATCTCCACGGCCTCTTTAGGTATTTTGTGCCTTGCAACTACTACCGTACATGTAGTCTGGTTGGAGCCGCTCATCATGAAAACAGCCTTTCAGTGGAAAAAATTATTTTTTAGTTTAATGGTGGTAGCAGGTGTAGCTTTTATTGCGCGAGATTTTAAAGGCGATGTGTTATTAGCTACAGGAATCGGTTTATTAAGTGCCTTACTCGCGGGCATCTTTTCGGTTTCAAATGCAAAGTTATCTCAAACCATTCCCGCTCCCATTCTGTCTTTTTATGAATTAACCACCGGTTGGGTTGGCATTTCCTTGTATTTATTGTTCACTCATGCCCCTATGGCCTTATTTTACCTTTCACAAAACGATCTCTTATGGTTGTTATTCCTCGGGTTGGCGTGTACCTCCTTTGCATTTATTGTAGCCATTAATTTAGTCAAGAAATTAGGCGCATACACGGTTTCCCTAACCATTAATTTGGAGCCCATTTACACGATGATTCTTGCCGTTGTATTACTCAATGAACACAAAATATTGTCGATCGAGTTTTATGTGAGTGCGTTTTTAATTGTTGGAGCCTTGTTGTTAAATGCATGGCTTAGTAGAACTCCTAAAGAAATAATTAATTAATTTAGACCCGTGTTGAATCGATTAATTATAGGATGTTTAGCCGCAGTTGTTTTTTTAGTAACTGTAGGTGTTCCGGTTTTTCAACACGAATGTAAAGAAACGAATTCGCATGATACGACCTGGTTTTCATACTCGGAATCACATTGTGAAGATGAACCAAAATCTTCGTGCTGTAAAATAGATCAAACCGATTGTTGTTCAGTAAATAGCACAATCATTGCACTCAAAGTAGATCAGGAAAATTCAACCTTCCTTCCTAGGTTATCGATAGCGCTAGATTTCGTTACAATTCCAGCATACACCTATTCCCGCGATTTTTTATGCATTTTAAGTCAGCCGATAGTTAACCGAGTATTTCCCCCACCGCTACCCCTTTCAGGATTCGACTTATTGAAAGTTATTCAACGGTTTAGATTATAGGATTCGACATATTTAGTGTTGAACGTATAATTTAAAAACTCATGAAAATTAAATACATCTTATTTTTCCTTTTTGGTGTTGTCCTTTTGACTCCATCATTTGCACAGCTGCGTGGCTTTGTTCGCGGGGTGAATTTGTCTGATACCTTGGCCTTGAATGGCGCAAAAATCAAATTGCTACAGGCCAAAAAGGCCACGTTTAGTGATTCGGAAGGCAAGTTCGAATTATATCTAGGAAAACGATTTCCTGATACCTTGGTGATACTCAGTGCGGGGTATCGGCCCGATACCATCTTGCTTTCAGAAAAAGACCGCTTCGGAGCAATCTCCATTGTTTTGTTTAGTGATCAACTGCAGCCAGAAGTATTGGTGGAACGAAAGGCAGGAAACGGTACCCTAAAAATTAGCATTGCTCAAGTAGAACGAATTAGCAATGGCGAGTTACGGCGAGCCGCATGTTGCAATTTATCTGAATCGTTTGAAACCAATGCGTCGGTTGATGTTAACCTAACGGATGCAGTATCTGGGGCACGGAAAATACAGTTGCTCGGACTTGATGGGGTGTACACCCAATTTCAATTGGAAAATGTCCCTTTTCTACGGGGCTTAGAAACAGCATTCGGTATGCAGTCTTTCTCAGGTATTTGGCTTGATGGCATACAGATTTCTAAAGGAACGGGTTCGGTAGTAAATGGGCATGAATCTATGGCGGGCCTCATCAATTTGAGTGTAAAAAATCCGTTCGAATCGGATCGTTTGTTAGTAAATGTGTACGGAAATCGCTTCGGTAGGGGAGAGTTGAATGCTATTTTGAGTCATAAAATCAACCAACGCTGGGCCTCTTCATTACTTTTGAATGGTGCAATTAATCAAACCGTTATTGATGAAAACCGTGACGGATTTCTTGATTTACCACAATTTAAAAATGTTTCTGCGCTCAATAAATGGCAGTTTAATGGAGAAAGAATGGAGGCCCAGTTTTCAGTATACGGGTATTACGATGACCGCTTTGCTGGACAATCTCCTTTTTCACCCGCTTTATTTCCATTTCATATGGCACTCACCAACCAACACCTAGAAGCCACTGCGAAAACAGGGTTTTTTGGATCCCATCCTGGGGAATCACTTGGAATAATTAACCATGTTAAAGTGCATCGAACCGGTGGATATTTTGGAGGAAATGCCATTGGGGGACAGCGCATCTCAAGCGGTGAAGAAAAACGGTATTATGTTTCGATTAATTATGACCGATCAAGTACCGATGGCAAACATACCCTAAAAAGTGGCTTGTCAACTACTTTATTGGATATTACACAACAGGCCGGTATAAGCATACTCCAACGAAATGAGCTTACTGCGGGACCCTTTGCTGAATACTCCCTGTTGCTTAATCGCCTCTCCGTTCAATCGGGTGTCAGGTTAGATTATCATTCCTTGTTTGGGTGGTTCTTTGTGCCTCGAATTCATGCTAAATACGCCTTGACGCCCAAAACCGACCTGCGCCTTACCGGAGGAAAGGGGTGGAGGGTTCCGAATTTTCTAATTGAGAATAATTCCCTCATGGCAAGCAATAGGTTTTGGGTTTTACCGGTGGAAGGAGTGCTTCCTGAAATCTCATGGAATGTTGGTGGGTCCATTGCTTCTGAATTCCAATTATTCAAGCGAAAGGCGACCCTTACCTTGGATGGGTACTATACATGGTTTGAACGGCAATTAAATATAGACCGAGATATTTCTCAAGCGGCAATTGTCTTTTCATATATTGAAAATCAATCCACTGCGCTCGCCTGCCAAGCGGAACTTGATTGGGTGCTTTCGAAACAGTTTAGTTTGCGAGGTGCCTACAAATTTTTAAGTGTGCAATCCATTTATGATGGAACCATGCAGCAGCAGACGATGATTCCAACGCATCGCTTGCTATTTACCACCTCGTGGACATCAAAAAACAAGCGCTTGCAAGCAGATCTAACGGCGAACATTGTTGGTCCAATGCGCATGCCGCATAACCATTCCGCCACTGGAATGGCATTTTCTCCCTGGTATCCTTACTTGTTTGGACAGGTGTCATATCAGTGGAAGCATATTAAAGCATATATTGGAATTGAAAATATACTTAATGTAAAACAAGCAAATCCAATCATATCAGCCCAAGATCCACAAGACCCAAGCTTTGATGCCACCATGGTATGGGGTCCGATAACCGGAATCAACGTTTATGGTGGAATAACATATAGTTTAAAACAAAAAAAATCATGAAAAAAATCATTTTAATTGCCTCGTTATTTATTTCTTTTATCACGTTGGGCCAAAAAAAACAGACGATCGATACCGTTTTTATTAAAACCTCCGCCTTGTGTGGTGATTGTAAAGAACGGATTGAAAGCGCCTTGAATTTTCAAAAAGGGGTCAAGTATGCGGAGTTGAATTTAGAAACAAAAATCGCGACCTGCGTCTATAAACCGTCTAAAGTAAGCCTGAATGAACTTCGTCTTTCACTGGTGCGGGTTGGGTATGATGCAGATGATATGAAAGCGGATCCTGAAGCGGTTAAATTATTGCCGAAGTGTTGCCAGCCGGGTGGACATTAAGTTATAAACGTTTACCCAAATTAATTAACAATTCGGTTGAAATCGCTTAGACATTGAGTAATTTCGCAGCGCGATGAGCGATGCAATACAACACGAATGCGGGATCGCCCTCCTGCGCCTGAAAAAGGACCTATCTTTTTACCTTGAAAAGTATGGGACAGCATTTTATGGATTAAATAAAATGCAACTATTAATGGAAAAACAGCACAACCGTGGACAGGACGGCGCTGGCATTGCAAACATCAAATTAGATATGCAACCCGGTGAACGTTATATCAGCCGTGCACGTTCTATTGATACAAATCCTATTCAAGATTTATTCGGACAAATCGGTTCCAGATTTAACCAACTTGCATCAGAGGCTCCAGAAAAATTAAAAGATGTTGCTTATCTAAAGAAACATGCTGGATTCACCGGTGAATTGTTTCTGGGCCACCTTCGATATGGTACCTTTGGTCGAAATTCGATTGAAAGTTGTCATCCCTTTCTTCGTCAAAACAATTGGATGACTAGGAATTTAGTGCTTGCCGGTAATTTCAATTTAACGAATGTCGATGAATTGTTCGATTCTTTACTGGCGATAGGCCAACATCCAAAAGAGAAGTCAGATACGGTAACCGTTTTAGAAAAAATCGGTCATTTTCTGGATGTAGAGAATGATCGGCTCTATGCTAAATTTAAGTCTGAAGGGTTTTCAAAACCTGATATTTCATCAAAAATTAGCGAGCACTTAGATTTAGTTTCTGTACTTCAGAAGTCGGCTAATAAATGGGATGGAGGCTATGCTATGGCTGGATTAATCGGTCATGGTGACGCCTTTGTACTAAGAGATCCAGCGGGTATTCGTCCGGCATTTTATTATGAGGATGAGGAGGTTGTTGTGGTGGCGTCTGAACGACCGGTTATTCAAACCGTATTTAATTTAAAAGAACATCAGGTAAAGGAATTAGAACCTGGCAGCGCCTTACTAATTCCAAAGCAGGGTCATGTTTCTGAGAAAGAAATTTTACCACAACTCACCATTAAGAAATGTTCTTTTGAGCGCATTTATTTTTCGAGAGGGTCAGATGCAGATATCTATAAAGAGCGTAAAAACTTGGGTAGAAATATCGTCCCACAAGTAATGGATGCCATACAGGGTGATATTGAGCATACGGTGTTTTCGTTTATTCCAAATACGGCAGAAGTGTCATTTTATGGAATGATGAAAGGGGTAGAGGATTACCACAACCTTGAAAAAGCAAATGCTATTTTAGCCTTAGGGCCAAATCCAAGTTCAGAATCAATTACCCAAATTATTGAAGGCCGAGCTCGGATTGAGAAAATCGCAATCAAAGATGCGAAATTGAGAACCTTCATTACCCAAGATGATTCTCGCGATGATTTGGTCACACATGTCTATGACATTACGTATGGTTGCATTGTTCCACATCGCGATAATATAGTGGTTATTGACGACAGCATTGTTCGTGGTACTACCTTGAAAAAGAGTATTTTACGTATGTTGAATCGCTTGGAACCTAAACGCATTGTAATTGTCTCTTCAGCACCACAAATTCGTTTTCCGGATTGTTACGGGATTGATATGGCGAAAATGGGTGACTTCATTGCCTTTGAGGCAGCAATTTCTTTATTGAAAGAACGCAACCTGGATCATATCATTGAAGAGGTTTATGAAGCCTGTTTGAATCAATTAT
>JAIXRD010000084.1 GCA_027485365.1 Cryomorphaceae bacterium
CCACCGAATGTTGGATTCATTGGAAGAAATACAACTTGCAAAAAAGCCAATTCAAAAGGCTACGGTGTATAAGATTCCTGTCGTGTTTCACGTATTGCACAACGGCGGGGTAGAGAATATTTCGGACGAACAGATTTACGATTGTTTGGATTTGTTGAATCGTGATTATCGCTTGTTAAATCAAGACGCGAACAATGTACATGCAGAATTTCAAGGAATGCCAGCAGATATTGAGGTGGAATTTTTGTTAGCTACAAAGGCTCCTAACGGGCAATGTTTTAAGGGAATTACTCGAACACTTTCCCCTATGAGTTATCAAGGTCAAGATGGTGGGGATCAAGTAGCGGCTATTGTTGCTGGAAACGATGTGTTTAATGGTACTTGGCCAGGAAATAAATATCTGAATGTGTTTATTTGTGGAGATATTGGCGGTGCCGCTGGGTATACAACAAAACCTTCCGGTTGGTCTGCAACGCAAATGACAAATGGTATTTGGGTGCTTCATGATTATGTGGGTTCAATTGGTACAAGTTCGATTGGTTCAAGTCGCACCATGACGCACGAAGTAGGCCATTGGTTAAATTTAGACCATACCTGGGGACCCAATAATAATCCAGGCAACGCTTCAAGTTGTTCAACAGATGATAATGTACAAGACACCCCAAATTGTATTGGGGTACAGGCGTGTATTATGAGTTCAAATACATGTAATTCGGATAACGCGTATTGGGGATTTGATATCCGTGATAACGTAGAGAACTACATGGATTATTCCTATTGTTCTAAAATGTTTACTCAAGGACAAAAAACACGCATGAGAACTGCGTTACAAAGCAATAATACAGGAAGAGCCAATGTGATTTCTGCTGCTAATCTAACTGCCGTTGGAGCGGGAACTGCTCCGTATTTGTGTAAAGCAGATTTTTCTTCAACACGAACTACTATTTGTGTTGGCGACACGCTTCAGTTTACCGATGAATCATACAATTTAGTTAACGGCTGGAATTGGGCATTTACCGGAGGAACTCCAGCTACTTCAACGTCACAAAATCCAATCGTGGTGTATAACTCACCGGGCGTCTATAACGTTTCGCTTACTGCTACAGACGGTGGAACTAATGATTCCGAGACCAAAAACAACTTCATTCGCGTATTACCTGCTCCGGCTACCATTCCTTTTTGGGAAGGATTCGAGTCGTATGCTTCTTTGAATAACCTTATCAATTGGGAAGTGATTAATCAAGAGAATAACAACGCATTTACCATTGAAAACACGACAGGATATTCTGGAAACCAATGTGCGAAATTGGTAAATTTCGGTCAAGCACCGTCGAACATAGACGAACTAATTAGCTCGCCGATCGATTTGTCAGTAGTGCCAGCGAATGGAACGGTGACCTTAAGTTTCCGTTATTCATACAGAAAAAAACTTGCTGCGGATTACGAATACCTCAAAGTATTTATCACAGGAGACTGTGGAGAGAATTGGGTACAGCGAAAAACCTTAGGTGGCTCTCAACTTAGTTCTATTGCTTTAGCAACTGCATGGAAACCAAGCAGCCAGGCGGATTGGGCTACGGTACACATGACCAACGTAACTAACAACTATTTCGAGCAAAACTTCCGTGTGAAATTTCGCTTTGAAGGAGAAGGTGGAAACAACTTTTATTTAGACGATATCAATTTGTATAGCGGGTCTCCTTCAAATACCATTGTATTAGGTGTAAATGAAGATCAAAACTTAAACAACATCACTTTGTATCCTAATCCGGTTCAAGATGAATTGTCTGTAGAGTATACTGCCACATCGGCTTCTGAACTAACCGTGAGTATCGTGGATATGGCAGGTAAACTGATTCAAGCGCATCGCATTCAGTCTAATGCCGGTCAAAATATCATCATGATGGACACGAAAGAACTAGCTGCTGGGAAATATACTTTATTGTTGCAAGGAAATAGCGGAAAGACAACCCTTCCCTTCATTAAGTACTAATCCTTAAGGTAGGATCTTAGTTTATTTGCTAAGGTTTTTCCTAGTTTAAGTTCTTGTTCTTCGAGGCTGGCCTTTTTAAATTGTTTCAAGCTGGCAAAATGCGCTTGTATTTTTTGACGAGATTTATCACCAATGCCAGGAATTTGATTGAATTCAGACGTTAAAAAAGCGTTGCTTCGTTTATTGCGGTGATGTGTTATTCCAAAGCGATGTGCTTCATTACGGATATGTTGTAGCAATAACAACCCAGGATTGTTTCGATCTAAAATTATGGGGTATGTATCCCCCGGGAAAAACACCTCTTCAAGTTTTTTGGCTAAGCCAATTACTGGAATTTTACCCCTAAGATTTAATGTTTCAAGAGCTTCTAAAGCGGCTGAGAGCTGTCCTTTTCCGCCGTCAATAACGATAAGGTCGGGTAGATTGCGGTGTTCATCTAACGCGCGTTTATATCGCCGATGTACGATTTCTCTCATGGAAGCAAAGTCATCCGGTCCGATAACTGTTTTGATGTTAAAATGTCGATATTCTGAACTGGAGGGTAGCCCGTTTTTAAAAACTACGCAAGCAGCCACAGCATTTGTTCCTTGAAAGTTAGAATTATCGAAACACTCAATGTGGTTCGGCGCAACGGGTAGGCGCAAGCCTTCTTGCAAGTGTGCAATGCGATCCGTTACGTTAACAACATTTTTCGGTGCTTCCGTTTGATTGGTGCGATGTTTTATGTTTTTAAGAGAGAAGGTAATAAGATCTGCTTTTTCCCCTCGTAAGGGTTTATTAAAATGAAATCCTGGAAGGTCATTGGTGATATCTATATTGCTTATAATTTCGTGTTCTTGGCTATTGAAACCCATGTGTAGCTGATGCCAAATAATCTTCGCTAGGTCATCTAATGATTCATTGATCGGTAAATTGACCTGGTCAGAAACAGAAAAATCAACACGTCCTTCCCGAACCCAAAGGTAATTATACAAAACAACTTTATTTTCTTGAGATAAGGTTAATACATCGCAGTTGATTTTGGGATTATTTACCATAACCGATTTAGCATGGTACCCTTCGAGCGCTTCAAGTTTGGATTTCACCAGATGCGCTTGTTCAAACTCGAGCTTGCTTACATGTTCATTCATTTGCCGTTTAAGCGCTTGAATTAACGTAAAGGTCTTCCCCTTAAGAAGTAAGCGGATTTCTGCGATATACCCCTCGTATAGGTCGTTAAGTGCCGGGTTAATGCATGGACCATCACAGCGTTTCAAATGATATTCTAAACAAACTTTATACTGCTTTCGTTCAATGGCTTGGGGAGATAAATCCAACGAACAGGTACGTATCGGATATAATTCATGTATAATATCCAAAAGTTGCCTATGAATTTTTCCTTTGGGGTATGGACCAAAATATTCGTCTTTGTTCGCATACCTAGTTCGCGTAATAAAGACACGTGGAAAGGGTTCTTTTTTTAGGCAAATCCATGGATAGGTTTTATCATCCTTTAATAGAATGTTATACCGGGGTTTATTTTCTTTGATGAGGTTATTTTCTAGCAACAAGGCATCCATTTCCGAGTCAACTAGTATTAATTCAATCGAATGAATTTGCCTTACAAGAATTCTTGTTTTGGCATCCTCATGGGTTTTATTGAAATAACTAGAAACCCTTTTTTTTAGGTGTTTGGCTTTGCCGACATATAGTAATTTTCCTTTTGCATCATAGTATTTATAGACCCCCGGGGAATCGGGTAGGAGCGTAAGAAATCCTGGATGAGTAACTTCGATCCTCATGTTGCGAAAGTACAAAAAAAAAGCCCCGGATTCCGGGGCTTTAACTACTTGAAGCGCTAACTTATTGTTTAATTACTTGTTTCGTAATCGTTCCTTGATTCGTTGAAATTACCACATGGTAAATTCCTTTTGCTAGGTTGCTTAGTTCTAATTCAGCAACAGATCCATTAAGTTGTGAAAGCTGACGTACCGTTTTTCCTGTGATATCAAGTACATCAATTTGATTTGTTTCTTTAGCCAACTCACCTAAGGCAATCGTTACTTTATTTTCGGTTGGATTTGGATAAATAGAAACCAAGTTAGCGTCTAGTCCATCTATACCGGCAGGACCAGTTAAGGTAACTGTGTAATCTTCGGTTTCACCATAAGTCGCCACAGCGCACGGATCAATAGCTCCATCTGGAGAATAAGAAATACGAACACGCATGTTTAAGGCACCGGTAGAGGCAGACATTGGAACGGTAAAATTAAATACGTTACTCCAACCTGTAGCAACCAATACGTATCCAACTTGCTCACCAACATCATTGAAATCCATATCGTTATTGTAATCAATCCAAATAGCAATTTCGTCATCTGTATACGCGCCAGGATTTGCTTGACCGGTGATTCCAGGGGTAATGGTTGCTGAATATGCAGTTCCCTTCGCTAAGGTAGTCGACATATTGCTATAGTCTGCGTATCCACCTGCAGTACATGAACTTGTATTGTTTAAGGTATTTAATTGTACCCCTCCGATAAATTCATCACAAGGATTCGATATAGATGGTGTACAAGGTCCTGTTTGCTGTACAACATTGATATAGTTAGTTTTTATTTCTGAATCACTTCCCATGGCATTTGTTGCAACGAGGGTTACTGTATATAAACCAACGGTATTAAAGGTAACAACAGGATTCTGTGAGCTTGCACTTGTACCGCTTGTGTATGCCCAACCACTTCCTGAAATAGTCCAAGCCCATGAAGTAGGTACCCCAGTTGATTGATCGGTGAATGATACGTTACTTCCTGCGTTAACGGTTGTAGGTGTTCCAATAAAATTAGCTACCGGAACTGAAGGAGATGAGCAAGGATTCGCTGAACCATTTTGAGTTAATGCGCCCGTATTTGCTGGATCTAGGAATGGCTTCAGGCGGCGGTTGTTCGTTGTGCCGTTGGAAATCCAATGGTATGACACCTTACCGTAAAAATCGGGTTGGTTAGTAGCGTTACAATAAGAACCACCACCGGTGAGTGTACCAACAATTCTTCCTGAGGAATTATTAAAAATAGGCGAACCCGAGGAACCACCTTCCGTCACACCATGTCCGTTTGCATTTGCTGTCCAAACCAATCTCCAATGCGTATTTGGCGTGCTTCCCCACGTGCTTGAAACGGTATTTCCACTGAACGTAGAAATCTTTTTGATGTCGCCTGCTGGGTGATGAATTCCTGTTCCGCCGGTAGTTGCTGTATTGTTAGCATCCCAACCATTCCAATAGGCATTAAAGTTGGCTGATTTAAGCGTAGTAATCGTAGTTGCTTGATTTGCTGCTGTACCTAATTGCACCAATAAAAAGTCAGAACCAGTCGTTCCTCCGCCATCACCAGAATCTGAAAGCTTCACACATCCATTGATGAAATAGTCATCTAAGGTTCCAGCGGTATTTGGGTTGGTACAGTTCGGAGATTCGTAGCGGAAATAAAACTTCCATTGATTAAAGTCTGCTGCAGTGCAATTCACTCCGCAATGCAATGCAGTTAAAAACAACGGTTTACAGTCATTCGCTAAATTGTTTACCAACGAACCTGTACACCAGCCTGCTTGGTTCCCTTCAACCACATAGATTCGCGCAACACCGCGTTTTTCATCTTGCCAGTTATCACCAACAGGAGTGCAGTTTACGTTAACTTCACATGCCTCAGATTCATTGATTTTTTCTTCAGTACTGGTTCCTGTAGCGCGATAGTTGTAAATGATTCGGTCAATGAATAATTCGGATGGAGTCACATGCGCGGGTTCGGTCAAAATAAGTACCATTTCATCTCCAGAACATAATGCGGCATTGTACATAAAGTGTTCCTCAACATCCTTAGCCGTTAATACTTGGTGTAATAAAGTCCCTTGATTATTTTTAATTTCTAAGGTAGAATTACCATATAGTTTAAAGGTTTGAAATAAGAAGCTCAACGCTTCAGCCCCTTCCGAGCTAACACGTAATTTCCATTGACGGTCTCCATTCGCTAAGGTAGTCCAAATCCCTGCATTTTGTGGCGAAAGATTAACCGTTCGAGCCACACCAATTCGATAAAGAAGTCCTTGTTTATCGCGTAAAATATCTTCTTGTTGTAATTGCACCAAATTAGGCGCAGCAACTTGTGCTGTTGGCACTTCCTTACCAAACATTTGTTTTGAAAACACATGTACCTGTGCTTGAATTGAGATAGTTAGCACAAAAGCGCTAATGAATCCGAGTAAAAGTTTTTTCATAGAGAAAGGATTTTGTTTAATTTCACTCACAAATATACAATTTTTAACGTTCAAAAAATGGTGAGAATTTGTGTCGTTGAGGACGACCCAATCTTAATGGAGTTTATTTTATTTAACCTAGTTAAAGAAGGATATAGCACCCTAAAATACACACACGGCGACCATGTAATGGCAGACTTACAGCACGTGATTTCTTGTGATTTAGTTATGCTTGACAACATGCTCCCAGGGCATTCCGGAATAGAATTATGTAAAGCAATTCGGGCCCTTAGCAACGTGCCCATCTTGTTTTTATCTGCAAAAGGAAACACCTCTGACCGCATAGAGGGTTTGAAAGCTGGCGCCAATGATTATCTGGCAAAGCCGTTTAACTTAGAAGAATTAATGCTTAGAATTCAAGTATTGATCCCAAGACAAACGCATTCGTATAAACTTGGATTATTTGAACTTGATTTTGAGTCCATGGAGGTATCGAATACAACTACTCAAGAAATCCACACCTTGTCTAAAAAAGAAATGACCCTACTTAAGCTTTTTGTAGAAAATGAAAACCGGGTGTTATCTCGAGATGAGATTTTAGATAAAGTTTGGGGAGAGGATGTATACCCTACAACCCGAACAATTGATAACTTTGTCTTAGCTTTTCGAAAAATGTTTGAAGGAGATCAAAAACACCCAAAATATTTCCATTCGATTCGCGGGGTTGGGTATAAATTTATAAATCAAAACAATTAAATCATGTTTACTGGGATTGTTGAGGAAATGGCGCGTGTGGTTCAGATTGAAAAGCACCAAAACAACATAACACTTACCTTAACTACAGCTTTAGCGCCTTCGTTTAATGTGGATCAAAGTGTTTCTCATAATGGCTGTTGTTTGACCGTGGTGCATGTCAACCCATCTACCTCCGAATATCAGGTTACTGCAATTCATGAGACGATTGTGAAGACAAATCTGGCCGACTGGAAACTTGGAGATTTAGTCAATTTGGAGCGAAGTATGCAGCACAACGGCAGGCTTGATGGGCATATTGTTCAAGGTCATGTTGATACGGTTGGGATTTGCAATGCCATTGAAGACCAAGAGGGGAGTTGGAAATTTACCTTTACCTATGAAGGGGATCAATTGACTGTAGAGAAAGGTTCCATTACGGTGAACGGCGTAAGCCTTACGGTAGTCGATGCCCGACCGAATCAATTCAGTGTTTGCATTATTCCATATACGTATGAGCATACAACCTTTCATCAACTTGCCTTGGGTGACCGCGTTAATTTAGAGTTTGACATTATTGGGAAATATGTGCAACAATACATGAAAGCATATGAGAATAGATGAAGCACAAGCCTTAGTTGATCAATGGATAAAAGAGAACGGTGTTCGCTATTTTGATCCCTTAACGAACATGGCAATGCTTACAGAAGAAGTAGGTGAGGTTGCGCGAATTATGGCTCGAAGATATGGCGAACAAAGTGAAAAAGAATCAGACAAAAACAAGGATTTAGGAGATGAATTAGCGGATGTAATGTTTGTTTTAATTTGCATTGCAAATCAAACAGGTATCGATCTTACGCATGCCATGATAAAAAATCTCGATAAGAAAACGCAACGCGATGCCGAGCGGCATTTGAAGAATCCTAAATTAAACCCCTAGTGTTTATTCATCCGAGGATGCGCATGCCGATAGATTTGATTTAATTGCGCAAAGGAGTTGTGGGTGTATACTTGCGTTGCAGCGAGCGAAGCATGTCCAAGTAAGGCCTTTAATGTTTCAAGTCCAGCGCCGTTATTTAGCATGTGTGTAGCAAAGGTGTGTCGTAACACGTGCGGACTTCGTTTATCTAAGGTAGTAAGCGTACCAAGCATTTGATGAATTTTTCGATATACGAACGCTGGATAAAGTGGCTTACCGTTTTCTAGAATCAACAAGCGATTACATTTGGCGTATACTGTTCGTGCTGCGATGTAGCGGTTGAGTATATGATGCAAGGAGGAACTAATTGGAATGATGCGCTCTTTATTTCGTTTTCCCAATACCTTGATGCTATTGGATTGAATATCTTGAAGGGTTAACCCAATAAGTTCGCTCAAACGAATGCCTGTTTGGTAAAATAATTCCAGCATTAATTCATCGCGTAAGCCATTAAAGTCGTTGTGAAACAGGTGCTTCGTTCGGTCTGATCCCAGTTCTTGTTCTCTGGCAAAGGAGGGAAGTCGTTTTTCAACTTTTGGCCCTCGAATTCTAGACATCGGATTTTCAACACTTATACCTTCTTTCCTTAGCCACTTAAATAGGGTGCGTAAGGAGGCTAATTTGCGATTTACACTTTTATTAGAGTAGCCTTCTTCCATGAGTTGTACAATCCATCCACGAATAAATACTGATTTCAATTGTGTGATGTCTTGCAGGGTAGTTACCTCGGAGAATACGATGAATTGCTCCAAGTCCGTCGTATACGCGACGAGGGTATGTTCAGAAAATCGCTTTTCAAAGCGCAAGTATTCGTAGAATTTTTGGAGCATAAAAAAAGGGGCCTAAGCCCCTTAACGAAATATGAGTTGTAATGTTACAATTGCTGTGATTGCATACGTTGCTTATAAGCGGCACGAATTACTTCTTGACGTCGAGAAATAGATGGTTTTTCGAATTCTTTACGCGCTCGAAGTTGTTTCATTACGTTTGTTTTTTCAAACTTTTTCTTGTACTTCTTAAGTGCACGTTCGATGTTTTCACCTTCTTTAATCGGAATAATAAGCATATGTTCTAACTTTTAGGATTGCAAAGATACGGTAAACCGCTAATAATCCAAATTTATTTTATTAAATCTCTTGAGATAACTAATTTTTGAATTTCTGAGGTTCCCTCGCCAATCGTAAGAAGCTTAGAATCTCTTAAAAATTTCTCTGCTGGATACTCTCTGGTATAACCATAGCCTCCCATGATTTGAACGGCTTCGTTGCCACATTTAACAGCTACTTCAGATGAGAAGTATTTTGCAAAGGCACCTTCTTTTGTGACGCTTAACTTATTGTTTTTTCTGTATGCCGCTTGAAAGGTTAATAATTCTGAAGCTTCAATTTCTGTGGCCATATCAGCCAGTTTAAATGCAATGGCTTGGAATCCTGCAATGGCTTGTCCAAACTGTTCCCGTTCTTTTGCATACTTAACCGATGCTTCGAAAGCACCTCTGGCAATTCCACATCCGAGCGCTGCGATGGAGATTCTTCCACCGTCTAACACTTGCATTGCTTGTTTAAATCCTTGACCAACTTCACCAAGTACGTTTTCTTGCGGTACACGGACATTATCGAAAATTAATTCAGCGGTTTCACTTGCACGTACACCAAATTTATCTTTGATTTTAACTGCCGAAAATCCAGGCATGCCTTTTTCGATAATAAAGGCTGTAATTCCATTGCTATCTAATAGTTCACCGGTTCTAACAAGTATCACGGCTACATCTCCAGAAAGTCCATGTGTAATCCAATTCTTTGCCCCGTTAATGATCCAATCATTCCCTTCTTTTACCGCCGTTGTTTTCATTCGCATGGCATCAGACCCGGTATTTGGTTCCGTTAAGCCCCATGCGCCAATAAACTCTCCACTTGCCAGCTTGGGAAGAAAACGTCTTTTTTGTTCTTCGTTTCCGTGATAATAAATATGTCCGGTACACAAGGAGTTATGAGCTGCCACACTGAGGCCAATTCCTCCGCACACTCTTCCAAGCTCCATAAGTGCTGTAGCGTATTCAAAATAAGTAAATCCGGATCCTCCATACGTTTCAGGAACGAATATGCCGAGTAATCCCAATTCTCCCATTCGTTTCATGGTTTCCACGGGAAAAAACTCGTCCCGATCCCAATCCATCATATGGGGTCTGATTTCTTTTTCTCCAAAGTCGCGCACCATTTGTGCAATCATTTGCTGGTTTTCATTTTTCTCAAAGTTCATGTTGATTGTTTTGTTGATGTTAATACTGGACGAGATTTGATATGTTGTCAGAGTAGGTTTTTAGTTTTTCACGCCCTTCTAAAAATTGCAATTCAACCATAAAATTGAATCCTGCAACTACACCTTGGCATTTTTGAATAAGTTCGGCAGCTGCGGCTGCTGAACCTCCTGTAGCTAAAAGGTCATCATGGATTAAAATTCGGTCTCCAGTGGTAAGGGCATCAGAATGCATTTCAATTACTGCTGACCCATATTCCAAATCGTAAGCATGTGAGATTTTCTCATATGGCAACTTACCTTTTTTTCGAATCATTATAAACGGAATGCCTAGCGCCATAGCCAAAGGGAATCCAAATAAAAATCCCCTGCTTTCAATTCCTGCAATGCCTTGAAGATTCTCTGACCTGAATTGTTCTGCTAATGCCTCAAGAATTTCATTGCTCAGCCCTGCATCCATCATGATTGGCGTGATGTCTTTGAAGATAATTCCCTCTTTTGGGAAATCATGTACATCTCGAATGGCAAGGTTGATTTTATTTGATAGTTCCATGTTACAAAGATACGTATGGTTCTAACTTCTCAAAATCTTCTGCGTTAATTAAATGTGATTTCCGAAGTTCGTTCAGTGATTGGAATCCCCCCAATTGAATTCTCATCTTTACGATCGAGTTCGCTTGCCATCGATTCAAGTATGGATGGCGATCGAGTTCTTCAGCATTGGCTTTGTTTATGGAGATTTTCCGGATTAATGTTTCTGAAAAATCAAGTTTATTACAAAGTATTTCATAGGTCTCTGCATTCATTTTAAATACTTCGAGTAGTTGCTCTTTTTTATGGAATCCTCCTAAGGCCCGCTCGTAACGCATGATCATTTTGGCATAAAATGGACCAATTCCTCTAATAGAAACTAATTTGGAGCTATCGATCGTACCAATAGTGATTCGCTTTGGTTGTTGTTCTGCTTGAAGAGTTGATGCGTTTGTGGGGATGCGGTTGGGTGCTTTGCTGGGATATATGGTGGAATCTTTAATTCGTTGATACAGGGCTTCAGGGATTACAAAAATTCGTTTTAAATCCTCATTTGATTTAAGGGGGTATTTACAGAATTTCAGCACCACATTGGCTTGTTTTTTTGTTAACCCGAGAGCCATCCATTGGGTTAGGGTATATTCATTTGGGTTGAATTTCGACGGCGGTGTGTGATATCTATTCCGTCTGTAATTCCATTGTTTCTTTCGTTCAGCCTTTTTGAATCGCTTGATTTTTTTCAGTGTTTTTATCTCGATTTTAATAGGGTCTCCTGGAAAGTAAGTTCTAATAATTCGAGGGGTAAGTACAATTCCTAGGGCTAGGATACTCCACACGATTAGACCTGATTTGGTTCGCTGCGTTAGTTTAGGTTGTTGACTCATAGCCTACCCAAACGTATTTTTTAAGCGTCCTATTGTTTTTTGGCAGTAAGAAAGTAAATAGGAACACCTATTCCCACAATGAAGAGTCCCATTAAGGTATTTACAGGACTATAAATTAAAAGAATTAAACAAATACTGCTAGTAATTCCAATATAGAGTAAGGGGAGAAGTGGGTAACCAACTGCTCGGTATGGACGAGGTGTATTAGGTTCTGTTTTACGTAAACGAAAAATACCAGCGATCGTCAAAATGTAAAACAATAAACTGGCAAAGGTACTGTAGGTGAGTAGGTCTTCGTATTTCCCCGATAAACACAAGACAGATCCCCAAAGGCATTGAATCCATAAGGCGGCGCTTGGAATCCCATGTGTGTTCAGTTCATTTGCTTTTTTGAAAAACAAGCCATCTTTGGCCATCGCATGATATAAACGGGAACCCGCAAGGATTAGTCCGTTGTTGCACCCGAAGGTTGAAATCATAATTAAGCCTGCCATTATTAATACACCAGGTTCACCAAAAATTACATGAGCTGCCGCTGCACCAACCCGGTTGCTTGGGGCATTCATAATATCTTGATTGGGCAATAACATGAGGTAGGCAACATTCGCTAACACATAAATTACGGTAACCATCAGTGTGCCTAAGAACAAACTTCGGGGTATGTTTTTTTTAGGATCTCTTATTTCCCCTGCAATAAACGTTACATTGTTCCAAGCATCAGCGGAGAACAGGGAATTAATGATTGTTGCGCCGAGCGCTCCAACCAATGCCCAGCCCATTAGAGGCGTTGTACTTATTACGCCAGCCTCATTGCTTGTTGTCTTAAAGGCCCTCCATGCATCTGTCATGTTTAAAGCAAACACATTCGTTTTAAAACCCAAGTAAATGCCTAAAATGATAAGGGCAAATAAGGCAAATAATTTCGCAGATGTAAAAACAAATTGAATGATTTTACCATTCTTTAATCCTTGAGCGTTTGAATAGGTCAGGATTACCACGGAACCAATGGCAACCACATGCCCATAGGTAAGTTTAAGGATTGATATATCCAATATCACATCGTTTAATGAAGGGAAAAATACAGCGGTATATTTTGCAAAAGCAACGGCCACGGCAGCAATTACACCGGTTTGAATAACAGTAAATACAGTCCATCCATAAAGAAATGAAGGCAACCTTCCAAAAGCCCGCTGAATGTAGACGTATTGTCCGCCAGCATTGGGCATCATCCCCGCCAGTTCACCATAACTTAGGGCTGCTAAAATTGTAATGATACCGGTTAAAACCCACAAGACAAGCATCCATGCGGGAGAGCCGATGTCATTCATCATAATCGAGGATACTATGAATATCCCTGATCCAATCATAGACCCAGCAACAAGCAGGGTAGCGTCAAGGAGGCCTAAAGATTTCTGCGGGACATTGCCCATAGATAGCGGTAGATTAAATGGTTCCTATTTTTGCAAATGAGAGTTCTTTCTGCTGTACGCAAAATAGATGATTAACCCCAGAGCCATCCAGGCTCCGGCAACTTTAAGGGTTTGAATATCTAAAGAAACAATCATTGCCGTACATACAAGGATTCCCAAAATTGGAACCAAAGGAACCAAGGGTGTTTTAAATGGACGAACAAATTCTGGGTTTTTTACACGCATAATCCAAACTCCTGCGCTCACTAAAATAAACGCAAAGAGGGTACCGAACGATGTAAGGTCTCCGGCTACACTTCCGGGTACGAACGCTGCGAATAATCCAACAAATACAAACAAGATCCAATTGGCCTTAAATGGCGTTTGGAACTTTGGATGCAATTCACCAAAAGCTTTCGGCAATAATCCGTCGTTACTCATGGAGTAAAACACGCGGCTTTGCCCCATAAGCATCACTAATATTACACTTGAAAATCCGGCTAATATCGCCACATTAACACCGGTTGCTAACCACTCATATCCTTTCATATACGTACTAATCGTATACGTAACGGATGCTTCTTTTCCTAGTGCTGGGTCGCCAAAATCAGACCAAGGAGCAACACCGGTTAATACATGCCCGAAGAGGATATACAACAAAGTACATACAACCAAGGATCCTAGGATTCCTATCGGCATATCGCGTTTTGGATTCTTAGCCTCTTGGGCTGCTGTAGATACGGCATCAAATCCAATAAAGGCAAAGAAAACAATTCCAGCACCACCAAGAACGCCACCCCATCCCCAATCAAAAAATCCTTCGTGTCCTTTAATTCCTTCAGGGATTAAGTACGGAGAATAATGCTCAGGGTTGATAAATTGCCATCCAATAACGATAAATACCAATACAATGGCCACTTTGAGAAATACAATAATCGCGTTAACAAACGCAGATTCTTTGGTTCCACGAATTAAAAGTGCCGTCAACATAAAGAGAATAATCAATGCCGGTGCATTAATAATCCCGGAAGCACTTTGTACCGCGTTTGCCAGATCAGGCATCTTGTTTAATTGCGCTGTGGATAATACTAATTTCCCGTGGTGAATCGATTTAGTGAATTCAGGAAACATCACAGTTGCTTTGTGCATAGCATCACCTGTAAGGTATTTGATGCTTTCAAAGGGCGAATGGCACCATTCATAGGGTATGGCACCACCAAAGAGATTGTTAAGATATTCGCTCCATGCAATGGATACGGTAGCTGCTCCGAGGGCATACTCCATAACTAAGGCCCAACCAATGATCCAGGCGACTAATTCACCCATAGTAACAAATGAATAGGCATAGGCACTACCTGAAATCGGAATCATAGCAGCAAATTCCGCATAACATAGCCCAGCAAATGCACATCCAATCGCTGCGACAACAAAGGATAGGGTAACACCGTTTCCAGAAGCTTCTGCAGCAGCAGCAGCGGTTCTTACAAATAATCCGGCGCCAATAATCGCACCAACACCAAGCGCAACCAATTGGAATGCACCAAGTGACCGCTTTAATGATTTTTCTCCTCCTTCCGCATCAGCAAGCATTGCGGCTAAATCCTTTTTTCTCCAAATAGACATCGTATCGTTTTTTAGGTTAACAAATATATTATTTTAACCCGAATATTAACCGATTATCAATTTATTCTACAAGAACTCAAGGGTTTGTTCTATCGTATGTGGTTCATAGCCAAGTTCTGTTTTGGCTTTGTTTAGGTTGAATCCCGTGTGAGGTGGCCTCGGTGCGGGTTGATTTAGTGTGTTAGAGTCGATGGCTTTGACTAATGTTTCAGATACACCTATAAATCTCGCAACACGAATACCAATATCAAAGATGGAAAGCGTTTCAGGACCACATAGATGATAAATTCCTGTGTGGTTATTTTTAGCTATTGCCATGCACCCAGCAGCTAAATCCTCGGCCCATGTAGGTGCCCTGAAGTGATCAGTAATTAAGGAAACTTCTTTTCCCTGAGTTAATTCGTTCATTAACCAAGAAAAAATATTGGATTTGTTTAGGTTGTAGCCGATACCATACACAATTATCGTTCTTGCAATCGCCCAATGGGTATAATCTGAGTTTACTAGCACTTGTTCAGCCAACCATTTCGAATTACCATAAACACTGAGTGGATTTGGAAGGTCTGTTTCAACGTAATTCCCTGTTTTACCGTCGAAAATAAAGTCCGTAGAAAGCAGGGTGAAATGAAGTTTTTTTTCTTTAGCAATTTCAAATAAATGTTGGCTAGCAAGGTGATTTACCTCGTAGCATTCATCTGGATTCAACTCACAGGCATCGACATTAGTCATGGCTGCGGTATGCATAATGTGCGAGCATGAACTTAGGTCCAAAAAACGTTTTACTTCACTGAAATCAGTAATATCAATTGACGTGTAGTGGGTGTTTGGACACTCAGGGTTTCGGTTTTCACCGGATGAAACGGCAAGAAAATCGATGCGTTGAGCGATGCAGTCGGCTACTAATTTCTGACCGAGCAAGCCATTGGAACCTGTGATCAGTAGTTTCATAGCTCCCAAATGGTTTTTTTAGGTTTAGCTTGCAATTTGAAATAGTGTTGGTGTTCTAAAATCCATGCCATTATAAGATATAACAAGATCGGTGAACCTAGACCAATAAATGAGAA
This sequence comes from Cryomorphaceae bacterium, assembly GCA_027485365.1. Taxonomy (GTDB): domain Bacteria; phylum Bacteroidota; class Bacteroidia; order Flavobacteriales_D; family Crocinitomicaceae; genus UBA952. The sequence goes on from JAIXRD010000084.1 coordinate 15,702, forward strand.
ATAAATAAATCCTAAGCGGACCTTGTATGGATTAATACCCAGTTTTCGCGCCCACCACAAACATACACCGTAGGAGTGTAATTCAAAAAAGAAGATTAATTTTTGTAATTGACGTTTCATGAGCTTAATATCTTCTTTCCAACTTCACATGTTAAACATTTATTCGTACTACAAAGTTGGCGATTTATTTCGAGAAGCGCTTGAGTTTCGTATGCATTTTTAGCTGTTGGTAGGATGTGTTTGAATTGACTAATTATTCTGTTCCTTTCGGGCGGAATTGTTTCGGCAAAGGCGTATAGTTCAGCCTCATTTTGTGGATTCCAAAGGTATGGAATAACCCCATTGATTAGGATTGATTGTGCTTCAAATGCTGTGAGATGCGCCATAAATTCATCTTTTAGGGTGCTAAGTTCTGATAACAAAGGGTTCTGTCTTTGAAAGGTCGTGGTATTTCTGAGTCGTGTTAATGCAGCTTCAAAGGTGATTACCTGCCTTTGGCGTGCATTTCTTTTGTGCACATACAAGGAGGAATTTTGCTTCAGGATGTATGCAGCAATTTCTTTTTCATTGGAATATTCATGGTGTTTGCGATTCATCCGTTTTCGCCAAAAGCTATACATGAAATCTGTTGAGAAGGTATGTTGACCAAACCTACATGGCAGTATGTATTCATCTTTTTTGTTCCAATAGCTAAGATTTGAAATTATCTGTTTTTCCACAACGATGGTTGGGATAAGTTCATCATTAAATGCAAGAGGTTGATCATTTTCCGCTACTACATGCAAAATAACGTTATGGTATTTCGGATCCGTTTGATGTTTATGCTTGACCCAATCAGAGGATTTAACATGGATTTCAACATCTCCATACCACGTTATCTCTCCAATGCGTATGCAAGCATTCCGAAAATCGGGCCCTGGCGCAAAGCGATTCCAAGTCCCTGTATGGATGACGAGAATTGGATGCTTTGAGTATTCATCGACCCCTGATATTAATCCCTTACTCCATGCCCATTGCAATCCATCTTCCCGCACACTTAAAGATACAAAAAAAGCCGGCAAATGCCGGCTTTTAAGTATCAATCCAATTATCTCGGTAATGGATCCGTGTATTTGAAATAATTTGCATCAGGAGTACATGGCGCATTGTAATCGAAAATCACAGGATTTTGTGTTCCTGGCTCCATTACAATTTTAACTGTAGTTCTACGATTCAACTGATGTAAGGCTTCAAATTTAGCCTTATCCGCTTTAAATTGGTTAATGTAATCATCGGTTAAGGTCTGCTCCACTCCTTTGTCATCAATGTATTTTCCTGGTTCGCTTTCACCTTTACCGAAAGGTTTGATTCTACACGCATTCTTTGGGTCAATTCCAACCAGGTAATTAAACACAGCTTTTGCACGGTTTTCAGAAAGCGCTTGATTGTGGATTTCGGTATCTCTACTATCCGTATGTGAAAACAATTCAATGACGATGTCCGGATTATCTTTCAATAAATCTACAAGGAATTGTAAAGAGTCGTTTGATTTAATGGTGTTGTCGTTAACAAAAGTCCATTTATCTAAGTGATAACGAATCTCTGGCGTTCTAAGTTCAATTGGAATTAAAGGAATCTCAACCACAAAACTTTGAGAATTTTCTAACACGCCTTGACCACCTTCACCCTTGGTAGAAATTACTGTGGCTCGGGACATTGGGAAATATCGCTCTTTGGATGCTTTGATTTGATAATCAAATCCTCCGTTAATATATCTTGGATGTGCCTTGTCTCCTTTTCGGTCTGCCCATTTGTCGGTCTTTCCTTTTTTATTAGTTAGACCATCCCAGTTTTGTCCGGATACTTCATTCACTGTAACACGAGCATCAGGTAATTTCTTTGATTTGTTTCCTAATTCATAAACAATCACCGTTAAATCATACGTTACTGGTGGGGTGGTGAATGAATAAATATCAGGTGTATAAGTTCTGTTTTTAGCCGTTGAACGCTCTGAAGTGAAAAATCCGCTTTTTAGATCTTTTCTGATAGTTAGCGCATAATCATTTGCAGATGAATTTATTGGCTTCAGCATGTTTTGTGCAGGACCCCATTTTTTTAACGGTTCCGTTGTTGCTGTTTTAATCGAAGCTTTAAAGATGTCTAATCCACCAACGCCAGGGTGTCCGTCACTTGCGAAAAACAATAAGCTATCATTTGGCGATAACGAAGGAAATAATTCATTTCCTGCAGTATTAATTCCAGCGCCCATGTTGTATACTTTAGTAGTATCCCAACTTTTTGCTTTCTTATCGTAGGTGATATACCAAAGGTCTTTACCGCCTAATCCGCCTGGCATGTTCGAAGCAAAAATTAGCATTTGACCGTCCGCCGTTAAGCAAGGGTGACCAATTGAGATTTCTGATGCTTTATTGAATGTGGAATCTTTGGATTTGGATATCTGTGCATTTAACGCAGCCTCAAGGTTGATTTCACGCACATTTTCCCACTCTTCACCGTTTTTATCTGCCATCCAGATTTCACAACCGAGGTTTTGCTTCGGCATAGCAGGACAACGTGTAAAATATAGCGTTTTCCCTTTTCTGTCCATAATAGCTGTTCCTTCGTTGTCTTTTGTGTTTATTAAGTTTGTGTTGTCAATACTTTTAGCACTAACGAAGTCTCCTTTATCATTGAATTCTGCCATCCAAATATCCATGAATTTCTCACCTGTAATTGGATCACGAGCCGGATTTACTACCTCTTCACGTTGTGTTCCGAAAAATACTTGAGACTCTTTCTTATCCGAAAGGAACGGAGCCATGTCAAATTCTTTGCGATTTAATTTGTCCTCTGCTTTTACCACATATTTGGACTCTTCATCATGTACAAGGGCAGACTCTTTACACGATTCGATAAGTAAATCAATGTCGATTGATGTATCTTTACCTCGCTTGTTTTTATAGCTGGTGTAGCTTTCACTTGCTTTTTTCAAATCACCATTCATTCGAAGCATCTCCCCATGAAAATAGTATACTTTTGGATCGATTTCATAGTATTTTAACTCGATACTCGACCCATACCACTGCGCTGCTTTATCAAATTGTTCCATTCGACGGTAGCAATCTGCTAACTTGTATGCCATTCCACCTTTTTCAGAAATTGACTTTCCTTTGTTTGTCATTTTATTGTAGGCAGCCTCTAACTTCGGCATAGCTTCAAAATATTTCCCTGAGTCGTATGCCTTTAACGCTTCAGCAATGTATTTTGGTTGATTAGTTTGACCAAATACAGGGGCCAACATAAACATCGAAAGCGTAAGAATAAGTGCGTTTTTCATAGTTAGTCTTTGGTTTGTAACTTGCAGTTTGCTAACAAAATTAGGAAAATAATATTAATATCCAAAAGGACATTCTTTCCAATGAAGAAGTAACAGTTCTAGTCCTTGATTCACCGCTTTTTCAAAATGCAACATTTCACCGGTTTCAGGGTGAATAAACCCTAAGGTTTTTGCGTGTAATGCCTGTCCGGGTAACATTTCAAAGCCATTTTGTACGAACGATTTAAAAGCTCCCGTATTCGGTCCTGTGCGTATTTTATCTCCACCGTATTCGAAATCATTAAACAAGGGATGCCCAATGGATTGCATATGCACCCGGATTTGATGGGTTCTTCCAGTTTCAAGTTGACATTCAACTAAGGTAACCCATCCAAAACGAGTAAGCGGTTTGTAATGAGTAACCGCATGTTTTCCCTGATCTTCCCCTTCAAAAGTGGTCATTACTTTTCTGTTTTTCGGGGAACGTCCTACATGTTTGTTTACAGTACCTGGCGCTGTCACATCACCCCATACCAAGGCCCAATAAATACGTTTGGTTGTCTTTTCGTAAAATTGTTTAGCGAGGTGAGTTAAGGCATGTTC
>JAIXRD010000218.1 GCA_027485365.1 Cryomorphaceae bacterium
AAATCCCGATCGCTATCCTGATGCTCCGAGTATCTTTTTTAAACAACAGGAATTTATTCCAAGGTTCATAATCGCTCTTCAGTCAGGTTTACTGGATCTTCAGTAATGGAGTACCTATCTGACCGCCTCAAAGAACCTGATGATTTCTATGAGGTTCTTTCCTGGGACAGATTATCTACTAAATCCCAAAACACGCTGCAACGAGCAATCGAGAGGAGCGATTTATGGAGAACATCAGAATCAACAGGATTCAACTTTGACCTGCTCAGCAAAATTTCAATCGAAGATCTGAATGATGCAAGGTTTATTGGTCCCGCTCGTGCTGAGGAGCTAATTCAAGAGTTAATTAAGCTGTTTGAAAATTTGGCGGTAAAGAAAGACTTAGATTCTGCCGTGGAAGCTACATCACAAATAATTTCAGTCTCATCTCTACAGATATTAGCGAAATTGACAGTTGATGAGGATCTCGACAAGTATCTTGAAAGAGTAGGTTCATTTGCTTCGATAACAGCTCAACAAAGGCACACGCTGTTACAGGAGTTATTGCCCAGTAAGAATCCATTTAAGAGGATGATGTCCGGAAAAAAGGATCGGGAAACAGCGCTTGGACAACTAATTGATGCCAACCTCCGTTTGAGTTTCGCGTTAGCTAAGAGAGTTTGTCCAGATCGAGACATACGTGCCCGTACTGTTGCGGGAAATTTGGGATTACTCGCGGGCATAACTTCATTCTCGGACAAGCCGAATGTTGATTTTGAAAACCACGTTATGAAAAATGTCCGAGAATTCATTCAAGATCTGATTGGATCATTCAATCTTTCATACGATGACATCGTTGAATTGATGTTGGATGCAAATGAACTTGAACTTGATTCTGATGATAAAGAAGAGGTGCAAGAGATAGATGTTCCTTTTGAGAGTTGCACAACATTTACCGAGTTATTCAAGGAGCTAGACCAAGAGTTACTGAAATTACCTAAAGTTGATGAGCGAGCTATTGCCATGTTGAAGCACCGACACCAAGCTTTTGGAGAACCTGGCCTTACCCTCGACGAAATTGGTAAACAGTGGGGAATCACTCGTGAGCGAGTCAGGCAGATAGTCGACCCATTGATGCGGGTAAGCATTCAAATTAAAAACGAAGTTCCCCTGCTGTTGAAAGCGGTCGAGATTTTCGAGGAGTGTGAGGACGAAGATCAATTCAAAGCAAAAGTTGCTGAGGAGGAAATGTTTTCAGGAGAGGATTTCTCATGGCAAAGACTTTGGGGTCTCACTCGGATCATGTCGCCAGAGGTCCTAGCTAATAGAGTCTACGAGAAGCACCTTGAATTGAAATCAGAATCAGGAGCGAATTCACCAATTCGAAATCTGATAAAAAAGCATCGCTCGAAATTTGGTCTCTATGATTTACAAGTTGTTGCAAAGAAATTTGAAGTCAGCGAGGACAAAGCATTCAAAATAATTGCTGACCTCTACCCACGCTCTATTCGAAGTGGGAGCTTGGTTTTAGCCAGGACAAAGAATCTTGACACGATGTTTGAAAATTCGATTGCCAAACAATTGAAAGTATATTCACCGTTAGACGTAAAGGAATTGTTGAAAGGTTTGCAACGCACGGGCAAGTACAGAGATGTCTCACTTATAGGCTCCACTAATGATCTCACCAACTTAATCGTGAATTTGGCAGGAGATCCCCCAAACTACGAAAAAACATCGAATGGCTTAATAAAGGAAGTTGAATTCCAGGCTTTAGAGAAATGGTTAATCGAGATATTTTCAGAGGCGAATCTAGGAATATTACACTCTAATGACGTTGTGAATTTTGCTCTCCGTGATAGACGGATCAATGTCAGTTCGATCACCATGTACCTCTTAAATAGCCCGATAATGAGATCGCACGGAAGGTCTCTGTATAGCCTCGTGGGTACTGATGTCACGGAAGATCAGCTTGATGCGTACATCCAAATAATTCGTGGATCTTCGGAGGCCTCAGAAGTTTCATACGAAATGACCGACGCATCTAAGGGAATTTTAAGTGTTAAGCCAAATTTAAATGTCATCACGAGTGGAATTGTTTTTCCACCTTCAGGATACAAAAAAATATTTGAGGGCTTTGAATTTGAAACGTTTTGCTCGTGCGGCAAATTAGAAACCATTCAAGCCGTCAAGTTTACCTCATCTGGTTTTTGGACTGGATTCACGGCGATGATTCGACATGGATTTTCACAACACGAAATGAGTAAGGGTTCAATATTTCGTTTTGAGTTCGATTTCGATAAGTCAATAGTAAGACTTTTAGTGAACTAAATTCTTTCCATATCTGATTCCTGCTTTGATAGCATTAATTGACTCAAATTGAGTTAAACCAGAAAATATCGCAGCCTCGAGCAAGCTTTCATAAGCGGTTTTTTCATCCAGTGAGCCAACACCAATAATTTTTCCGATGTATGTTGCATGCCTTATAAGTGACTGATTTCGGCGTCCTTCTGGAGTATTTCGAATGAGTATGCATCTTTCAGATAGAATTTGCGCCGCAAATTCACGTGAAAAGACAGGACTATTTGAGATGCTTGATGCATGGGTATGCGGGGAAGAAACATAATTTTCCCTAATTGCATTTGGTGAGAGCTCATCCCTTAGCCAAGTTGGAAAGTTTAAAACGACAGAATTTCCGATGGATTGGTATTGATCTGCAACTCCATTTGCGGAATTTATGAGACGTGACCCCTCTGCAACGATATATCCACCTTTTGAGCGTGTATCAACTCGCCACCAACCATTAACCTCTGTTCCTTGTTTGATGGCAATGTTTTGATCATAGAAATATAGATGCTTACCACCCGATGGAGTTCGAACTGAATATGTCTCAAATAGCTGGGCATCACCAGCTCTTCTACAGACCTCCTTGAATACATCTTCACCGTTCTTCGCACCCAGTTCACTCCAGGGACTAGAAGGCACAGCTCCTTTTGATGTATCTAAATCAATGACTATTAAATTTGAAACTTCGCAGGCAATTCCAATGTTTGCATTCGGATACTCAGTCCACCAGGTGTCAATCTGCAATGGATTTGTCGTTGCTCGGTTCTGCCAATCAGAAATTAAAGGCCTCTTTGAGTTCTCAACTAGCGGTATCACATAAAACCCATTCTTTGCGTGTGCTAAAGCTGCCGCTTTCAATGAGTTTTGGTTGATGGGTTTAATTAATCGAAGCTCAGACTGCGGGCCCTTTATGGACTGGCCTTGCTCCTCTTTTTGAAAAACCTCTCCAATTTCTCGAATCGATCCGTTTGAATCTTTTCCTGTTTCTACAATAGTGATGAAAGACAATTGAGCTTCTTTAATCTTCCCAAAATAGGTTTTCTTTGCATTGACAGGAAATCCCACAGTAAGAAATCCATACTTTTCAAAGCTCTTCAGGCCAATTCTTTCGCCGAGAATTTTGGCATCATCATCAAACGCATTAAACATATGTCCTATTTGAGTCAGTGCGATGTCGACTCCGTGCTGGGCTTTGAGAGATTTGGACAAATGCAGAGTTTCTAAAGTTTTTGAAGCCGCCTTTTTTGGTGTAACGGCAGTAATTTCACGCTTTTGTTTCTGGACATCTTCGGCAATCTTCGCTCGTCCTGTTACATATTCAATGCCTCTAATTTTTGTCTTGCCATCCCAGGCAATTTCAGAAATAACAACGACTGCATATCCCAATTCTTCGATACTCTTTTTAAATTTGTCGATGGATTGAATTGGAAAACCAGCGACGTTACAAGGCCCTCTTAGATAAGTTTTTATCCTCGATATCTCTGATAGAAATTCGGCATCCTCTTGGTAGGTTTCATAGAAAACGCCGCATTGGATTAGAACGATATGTCGTGGAAAATCCTCTTTTAAATCAATCCACTGGTCTAAGAGAGATTTTGCTCTCATTTTAAGCTCTAGTAGTTCTCTCGAATATAGGCATAGGCACGCTCAAATAGTTCACCTGATGGCGGAAGCCCACTGTTTTTAAGAATCATACGCAATTCCTGACGCACTGTCCTATCGCCTGGGTGGGATGTCTGCCAACCAGTTCCCCTGACTGGTTGAACAAGTGAATCCACCTGTTCAACGACTGTCTCAATCACAAGTGGCACACCTTGTGGTTTGTATTCTTCAAAAATCTGAGTGAGAGCTCCCTTTCGAGGATCAATAACCTTCACATCATCAATGCGACCATCGTCATCAGCTCTTTCAGCATCAAGAAGATCCCTTGCAAGCTCTAGGAGGTGGCGCAAGAAATCAACACTTTCAGCCGCACTCGACATTCGACTTAGTCGTAGTAATTCAAGTCGTTCAACGAGAGATTTCCAAACCTTGATTCCATTACCACCAGCCATGCGGGCCTGGATTCGTTCTTCTAATCGAGTTAATACTTCATTAGCTGTTGGCGCTGGCTGTCCGACCTTTGGTGGAGCAGGGAACAATCCATTCTCGCGAAGTGCCTCGAGAACTTCGGCATCCATCGCAACTTTGTCCAATTTATCAGCATCAATTGTGACCTTGGTCAGGTGTTCGTGAACAATCTCCATGGTCTTTGCACCCAGTTTTTGCCACAACAAAAGATCTGCAGCGTTATTTGGGGCAATTGAAGCGTAGACGCGGGCAAGAAACTTATAGCTCTCTTCAACCGGACGAAGCTTGGTATTAGGCCATAGGAACTCAAATAAACCCTGGCATCGCATGAACTGTGCCGCGAACTCATCTCGTTTTGGTAATGTGTCTAAAATCTGCTGAGCATCATGGATCTGATTAAAGACTGATGCCTCCTTATCTATATCTGCAAATGGCTTGATCGTTGTGCCAATTTCGGCACTGAGCTCACCCAACAAGATCTCTACATCCTCTTGGTTTTGACCAAGCTTCATCGTTGCCTTAGTCGATAGAGCTTTCGCCAGATCTTTGCCTAACCCAACATAATCAACAATCAAACCATGCAGCTTCTGTTGACCTGTAATGGGATTAGTCCAGCGGCGATTAGTACGACATACCGCCTGAAAGAGTGTGTGTGCACGAAGTGGCTTGTCTAAATACATCACGCCTTCAATTGGTGCATCAAAACCCGTCAAAAGCTTTGCTGTAACAATTACAAATTTAAGGGGATCGTTGATATCTCTAAAGCGGTCTTTAATTGTCGCCTCTTGCTCACGATCAATATTCCACTTATCCCACTCCTGCGGATCATCTTTAACCGTTGTCATAACAACAGTTGCCTCTTCACCCTCATTGAGCAGCGCCGTTATCGCGTCGTAGTAAGCAACACATGTGGCACGGTCATAGGCAACTACTTGAGCCTTAAGCCCAAGGGGAGCTATGCGAGCTCGGTAATGATCGACAATGTCTTTACAAACAGCTTCAATACGATCTTTATCTCG
>JAIXRD010000127.1 GCA_027485365.1 Cryomorphaceae bacterium
GGTAATTGAAAAATTGATTTCGCATTTGTTGCATTGCAACTTCCACCATAAACTATACGAATTGCATCGGAGCTGGCTTGGTCAAAATAGTACGAACATAGCGCTCGAATTGCCGAATGCATTTCCTCTATTTCTTCCAAAGTAGGTACCTTTCCCGTACCAATCGCCCAGATCGGCTCATAAGCAATAACTAATAAGGGACAATGCGCTTGATTTAATTGGCTAAGTAAGGGTTTCAATTGATTCTCAACAAAGGATATGGCGCCACCATTAGAGCGAATTTCATCGCTTTCACCACAACAGAAAAATACTTGAATCCCTAGTGATAAGGCTGTTATTGCTTTGGAGCACAAAAAATCAGTATCCTCTCCAAAATGTAACCTTCGCTCAGAGTGACCCACAAGAACACTGGTAATATTGAGGTCTTTAAGCTGCATCAAGGATGTTTCTCCGGTGAATGCACCGAACATATCTGGGGCGTAAACATTTTGAGCACCAAGGGCAACACCGTTCATTTTAGATAGCAATGCCAAATAAGGCTGCGGAGGAAATACAACCAAGTCAACAATAGACTCAAATTCGTTGAGTGACGAGACCTTGGAATAGAGCTGATTGGCTTCATCACACGATAAGTTCATCTTCCAATTCGCTCCAATAATCGATTTGCGCATGCTTAAAATTAGCGCAATTTTCAGTCCTACGACTTCTTATTAAGGATTTTTTTAAACTCTGCAGCGTTAAATTCCTCTTTATCAATCCCTTGATAGAACTTCTTTGAATTTCCATTCCAAAGGTATAATACACCCGGAACATCTTTTCCACTCCCTAATTTTTTCCAAAAACTAACAATATCCATCACATAATACGGGTACTCTGCACCTGCAAACTTGAAAAAATCAGGAATAACCTCAGGTTCTTCATCCATGAAGATGATGCGCATGGATGGGAAATCTTTCACAGTCGACTTCATCGCTGTGAGTGCTTTAGCCGTTGCTCGACAATGGTCGCACCCAGGTGCGAAAAAACACAAGATTTTCTTATCCTTGTTAATATCCGGAAAGATGTTTTCAAATCCAGATGATTTGGCACTCGGTCCTAAATCAACTTTTGGTACAATACTATCTTTCTTTATTGGTTTAGGATCTGTCACAAGCGAAGTATCGTGGGTATGGATGGGCTCAACCGCTAGGGTATCAATTACGGTAACTGGTTTAGCTGGTTCTGCTTGCTGAAAACGTATTGGTCCGGCAATGAATACACCGAAAATGGATGCCAATAATAAATTACCAATAATGGACCAGTTTAGTCGTGCTTGAAGGGTACCGAACAACTCCTCCTTAGTATTCACTTGACCAGTCTGGTCAATTAATGCATCAGATGTCGCAGTACTCTTGGTTAAAAAATAGTACCAAACTAACAAACCGATGGAAACAACATTTTTTAACATCGCTTCGAGTGGCGTCATTTCTATAAGTGTTCCGAAACAACCACAATTACCAGCATTTCCCTTGAATATGATTTCAATACCTAACTCAACGATAAATACCGTGAGCATAAAAATTGTAACCGGTATTACCACTCGCTTGAGAAAAAATGGCAACAACATGAGAAACCCAATTGCGAATTCAACCCCGATTAAAATTCTTGACAAATATTGGCCAACACTCAGGGGAATACCCATCGGTTCTAATTGATGAACCTCAAAATATGTTAGGGCGTAAGATGGATTGGGGTATAATTTGGCAATTGCGGACAAAAAGAAAACAAAAGATATTAGAATTCTTATTGTCCAAGGAGCATACTTCTTAATCGAGTTCATATCGTATTTTTCAACGAAAATAATACGTCAAGTTTTCTTAGGGAAAATGCTAACATTTATTTAACATCCATAAGAATTAATGCAAACACGGCATAATTCAACATGTCATAATAATTTGCATCAATTCCTTCAGAAACTAAGGTCTTTCCTTGATTCCCTTCAATTTGTTTGATCCGATAAATCTTCATTAATATGAGATCCGTAAGCGATTCAATAGCCATTTCACGCCAAGCTTCCCCATAGTCGTGATTCTTCTTTAACATTAATGAAACGGACTCATCTTTATATTTATCGTAGAGCGCAACAGCTTCTTCCATGGGTAATTCCATGGGTAAACCCTCGGATTCATTGATTTGAATCAAGCCCATAATGCAGTAATTAACGATGGCCATGAACTCCCCTTCTATACCATCCCCAACTTTTGTTTCTCCATTTTCTTGAATGGTTCGGATTCGGTTTGCCTTAATGTACAACTGATCAGCTAGGGCAATTGGCCTGAGGATACGCCATGCAGTTCCATAGTCCGTTGTCTTGGCAATATAAATTTCCCGACATTTTGTAAGTATATTTGTGAAAGAAGCCAAGGTATCGGACATGACAAAAAGTAATTTTTACGGGGTCGAAGTTAAGCATTTTCGTTCAATCGGGTCCATTCGCTTGCGTAATAATTTAGTTAGCATGGAACGCCCTCAAGTTATGGGCATACTGAATATAACTTCAGATTCATTTTATTCCTCGAGCAGATTTGATTCCCTAGAGGGTATTGAAGCCTACTTAAATCGATGTAAATCCCTTGGTGTAAAATTTATTGATGTTGGCGCGCAATCTACCAGGCCTGGATTTTCATTAGTAGATAGTGATGAGCAAATTGAAAAATTAAAACCTGTGCTTTCATTTTTAAGGGAAAAATTTCCCGAGATTTATGTTTCCATCGACACGAGTTGTCCACGGGTGGCAGATTGGGCATTGCAGCATGGCGGAGAGCTCATCAATGATGTTGAGGGAGGCCGGAATAATCCTGAAATATGGGACATTTGCGCTAAGTATAATGCACCTTACATCGTAATGCATTCTAGAGGTAAGGCGAATAACTTACACGATGAAACTTCCTATCAAAATGTAACGGTTGAAGTACTTCAGGAATTATCCGAATTGATCGTTAAAATAAGAAACGCAGGAGTTAAAGACATCATCGTTGATCCTGGGTTTGGTTTTTCAAAATCGCTTGAAGAAAATCATGAATTGATGACCAATCTCAGATTTTTTCAATTATTCGAAACACCGATTCTTTGCGGAATTTCTAGAAAATCAATGATTTATAAGAAGCTGAATAAAAAGCCCGAAACAGCCATTAATGGTACAACGGCGCTGAACACTTATGCACTTTTAAACGGTGCCACATTCTTGAGGGTACACGACCCAGAGGAGGCATCTGAAATCATTCGATTGCTTAATACCGAGTGATTTGTGTATTTTTGAAAGGATTTTCTTAACTTCGTCGCAATCTTAATGAATTTGAAATTATGAAATTTCTTTCTTTCTTAATAGTGGTGGCCGTTTCCTTAACAGCATTTGCTCAACCGACTGCCAGTTTTAGCCTTTCTGACAATGTGATTTGCGAAGGTGATTGTATAGACATTGAAAACACATCATCTAACGATGTGGTATCTTCAAGTTGGTCATTTCCGAGTGGTACGCCCTCTTTCTATAGTGGAATGAATCCTGGTCAAATTTGTTTTAGTACAGCAGGCACCTATACCCTGACGTTGACTGTAACGGATGCTAATGGAGCTACAAGCTCAGCGAGCCAAGTATTGACTGTAGGTTCAATGCCTATGATCAGTATTGGTTTATTAGATACGATTGGTGGTGTTCCTATTAACGATACGATTATACCAATGTATGGTGGAATGTGGCCGAGTGGACAAATTACTTCAGGTGCTGTGATTGTAGCGAGTGGATTTGTACCAGGAGATTCCTTGGTATGGGTTACACCTAACAATGGCAATGATGTGTATTGTTTTGGTGATGTAGCCGGTGCATGCGATACGGTTATTGTTGCCCCGTTTTACTCAACGTACTACATTCTAAATAACATTTCGCCAGAAGGATGTATTGCTTCTGATACGGTTTTTGTTTCTGTACTTTTTAGAGATTCTGTTAAAATCACGGTGCCTGATGCATTTTCGCCTAACGCGGATGGATTTAACGACGTATTAAGGGTGGTTACCAATGTTGACAAAGACATGAACTATTCGAATGGTTTTAATGGCGATGGCGGAGCGATAGTTTCAATGAATTTTGAAATTTACAACCGCTACGGTCAAATGGTTTTCCGAACAACAAACCCACAAGAGGGTTGGGATGGTACTTTCAAAGGAAAAGCACTCAACGTTGGAACCTTTGTCTATAAGTTAGAATATCGTTTAATTAACGGGTTATCAGGTTCTCTGAATGGGAATGTAACCTTATATAAATAATAAGTAAGATGATAAAAAAGATCGTATTTCTTGCTGTTCTTGGAATTACACACGTTGCCTCATCGCAATATGCTTATAATTCAAGTTTGTTTTATCAAACTCCTGCATTGTTCAATGTGGCTAGTGTTGCCACCGGTGCTGAAGACTTTTCGTTTTGCACGGCCTTTAAAATGCAAAACCTGACAATGTCTGGATCGCCGATGCGCACCAATGCCTTAATTGGTGAATTCAAAATCGCTGATGGTCCGATGAGTAAGAATAATTTCGGAATTGGTTTCACTGTTAAAAATGAGCAAACAGGTGAAAGTAAATTAATGGCTACTGAAATTAATGTGCCGATTAGTTACACCATGCAGTTGAATCAATTTTCAAAATTTTCAGTGGGTGCATCTCCGGGAATGATTCTGATGAGTTATGACCCAACCTTACCCTCTTGGGAAACGGATTGGAATGGATGGGCATACAATGGAACTATTGGAGACCCTACCTTTATCAACAGCACCTTAAGCCGTTCATCAAACGCAGCTTTCAATGTGAATACCGGCGTACATTATCAATATCAAACGCGTGATAAATCTAGATTCTTTGGTGGATTAGCTCTGAATCATTTGAATAAACCACGGATGACCTTTAACGAAACGGGAGAACGAATGTTTATGCAAATGGCAATGAATGTAGGTGCAGACA
>JAIXRD010000081.1 GCA_027485365.1 Cryomorphaceae bacterium
CAATGGTCCGTCGATTATTTTACCGGGAATGTTTTATTCGTTCCAAACCTACATTTTAATGGAACAGAATCCATTAGCTACCGAATTAATAACAGCCTAGGACAAACCTCAAATACTGCATTAATTTCAGTGAATTTAACGGCAATCAATGATGCTCCAGTTACAAACAGCAATTACCTTTCAATTACCGAAGATGCAGGGTTGCAAGCTGGAAATTTATTAACCAATGGTGATTATGACGTTGAAAATACTGCACTTAGCTGTACTATACTTCCCCTGGTTAATGCTACTAACGGTGTATTTACTGTCGCGGCCAACGGTTCTTTTACTTACACACCCAATGCAAATTATTTTGGAACAGACATGGTTGTTATAAGCGTTTGTGACAACGGTAGTCCGTTGCCCATTGCTTGCTCAACTGACACCTTGTTTGTTGATGTAACACCAATTAACGATGCGCCTTCATTGAATAACGACAACTATACAGTTGATGCGAATTCGATTAATACCTTAAATCAACTTTCAAATGACTCAGATATTGATAATCCACTTGACTTAACAAGTGTTGAAATATTATTTGGACCGGTTCATGGAAATGCTACCTTGTTGAATGGGCAGATAATATACACTCCAACCATTGGATTCAACGGGCAAGACTCAATCTATTATCAAGTATGTGACTCTGCTGCTCCTTTGGTGAGCGCATGCTCTCAAGCATGGATTCATATTACCGTCTCACCTTGTAATCTTAATCCATCCGCAGATTGCGATGGTGACGGTGTAACGAATGCAGCTGAATTAACAGATAATACTGACCCTAATGATCCGTGTGAATACCTAGTGGCGAGTCAAACCTTAACCTATGGTCCGGTTTGGGTAAATGCAGATTGTGATGGTGACGGATACACAAACGGTGTTGAATTTGGTATGGGCTACGCCTTCGATGATGATTGCTCTTTTCCATATATAGCTCAAAATGCAACGCCAAATTTGGCATGGAATGCCTTGGATTGTGATGGTGACGGAGTTACGAACGGAGATGAGATTCTATCTGGAACCAACGGAACGGATGCCTGCTCATTATTTGCTATTAGTATGACTCTAACACCGAGCAACGCTTGGTTGATTGACGATTGTGACGGTGACGGAGTTACCAATGGTGATGAAATCACAGACAACACCAATCCTACTAACCCATGCTCGTTCATTCCTGGAAGCATTACAGCAACTCAAGATGCACTTTGGTTTTTCCTAGATTGCGATGGAGACGGTGTGCAAAATGCCGACGAATTAGAAGATAGTACCTATTACTTAGATGTTTGTAATTATATTGCTACCAGCATTACGATGCCTCAAACTTCAGTTTGGATGAATGAGGATTGCGACGGCGATGGCGTGCTTAATTCAGCAGAATTAACAGATGGAACCGATCCACAAAGTGGTTGTGAATACATTGCTTCAAGCCAAACATTACCTACAAGCTCAGCTTGGAATGCTTGGGATTGTGATGAAGACGGAGTAACCAATGCTACCGAGGTAACAGACACGACCGAAGTGACCAATCCATGTAGCTTCTTAGCGGCAAGTATTACCTTACCAATTGGTGCAACATTCAATAACGCAGACTGCGATGGAGATGGTTTAACCAACGTGTATGAAGCATCAATAACAACGGATGCGTTTAATCCAGACACCGACGGTGACGGGGTTAACGACGGAAACGAAGTGAATCAAGGAAGCGACCCGCTTGATCCATGTGATCCTTCCCCAACATTGACGACATGTTTTACTGCATTAATTATCCCAGAGGGTATTTCACCGAACGGAGATGGTAAAAATGACAATTGGACTATAACAGGAGCTGATTACTACGAAAACAATCACCTTAAAATCTACAATCGTTTTGGTACGGAAGTATACCACAAAGAGAAGTATATCAACGAATTCGTAGGGAAAGCAAATGTTTCCACCTTAGGAGGTGAAATTCTCCCAGACGGAACTTATTTCTTCGTTTTTGATAAATTCAACAATGGCGAAGACGTTGAAACTGGATATTTATACATCAAGAACTAAGGTTTACAATACAGGAAAAGTTATGAAAAAAATAATCATACTCGCTGCATTAGTCATTTCCAATTTGGTCAATGCTCAGCAAGATCCTCAATTTACGCAGTACTTTGACAATTTCTTGCATGTTAATCCCGCGTATGCAGGAAGCTCAGGCATGTTAAGTGCAACCGCGATTCACCGTGAACAATGGGTTGGATTTGATGGCGCACCACGTTCAACTACCTTAAGTTTACACACCCCCTTAAATTATCGATCAGTAGGTTTAGGCTTAACGGCTGTTAATGATATGATTGGACCAATTCGTCAGACTGCCGTTTATGCTGATTTCTCGTATACCTTCAAATTGGGAAAAACTTCTCGTTTAGCCTTGGGATTGAAAGGCGGTGTGAATATGTTGAATGTAGACAAAATCGATCAAAATGTTCAAGCAGATGACCCTGCGTTCGCGAATGTTCAAAATCAACTTAATCCAAATGTGGGCTTTGGTGTGTACTATCACGACGAACATTTTTTCTTAGGCCTAAGCTCTCCTCGATTGATGGAATCTACTGCGGGTGATACCTATAGTCAACAACGCCATTACTTTGGAATCATTGGTGGTATTTTTCCCGTTAGTGCAAAATGGAAACTACGTCCAAGTGTTCAGGTTAAAGCAACCATGGGTGCTCCGATGAGTATGGACATTTCACTAGCCGGAATTTTCAATGATAAACTTTGGATTGGTGCAATGAACCGTTTGAATGCTGCTGCAGGCGGTTTTGTTCAATATCAAATTACGCGACAATTTAGATTAGGACTTGCTAGTGAATATGGCATGACACCCATTAGAAATTATAATAATGGAACATTCGAAGTCCTCATGTCCTATGACTTCAATTACAAAAAATCTGACGTTAAATCCCCTAGATACTTTTAAGCTTAGTAATCATGGTTAAACAACTAACACTTATATTTTCATTTTTCCTTGCGACGTTTGCGTTTTCTCAAGGAAATAATCCATATTTCGCTATAACACCAGCTAAGTTCAATGCCGACGATGCCGAAATTGGAGTGTACAAAAATGCCGGTAACAATTCCTTGATTTTAGTTTCCAGTAAAGAATGGGGAATCGTGAAGCGTGTAAATGGAAACGACCAACATTTCTTTAACTACTTTACCGTTGATGCCAAAACAAATAAAGTGGGTAAATTTCAACGTAAATCGAATAGTAAATTCAATGAAGGACCGCTTTGTTTTACACCGGATGGAAAACGTGTTTTTTTTACACGAAATTCCAAAAAGAAAAACTTAGCTACCCAAAAAAGAGAACTCATGTTATTTACCGCAGAAGTTAGTTCAAAAGGTAAATGGAGCAATATTACACCTTGCAATATCAATAATATAATGTACTCCGTTGGGCATCCGGCTGTTTCAAAAGATGGAGATTATATTGTGTTTGCATCCGAAGCCCCGGGTGGACAAGGCGGGACCGACCTGTATGTTGCATCGTTAGATGCGAATGGTACGATTGGAGAACCAATTAATCTTGGTCCAAAAGTAAACACTACCGGAAATGAATTCTTTCCTTGGTTTAGCCCTGAGGGACAATTATTCTTCTCTTCTAATGGATTGAAAGGACTAGGTGGTTATGACTTGTTTGTTACCGAATTAAAAAATGGTAAAGATGTTTTCAATCCAATGAATCTAGAAGCGCCAATTAATAGTTTATCTGATGATATCGCTATCGTTTATCACGAAGATATGAAAGGCTACATGAGTTCAAATCGTGAAAAGAATAACGATAATATCTACAGCTTTACGCAACTGCGTCCAATTGTCTTTAAAGTAATTATGACGGGTACGGTAACTGACCTGAATACGAATGACACCTTACGTGAGGCAACCTTAAATATAAAGAATGAAAAAGGCGACATCGTTGCTACCCTAGTTACAGATGCAAAAGGTGGATACAATGTTAACTTGGAGCCGGATCAAACCTATACGGTGGAAGTTCAAAAAGAGAATCACAAAAACGAGCAGTTTAATTTAAATACTGATTTCAATACCCCTAAAGTAAAGCAAAATGTAGCCCTGGAAAACAGACCTAATGTTACATATAATGGTATTGTTACCGACACTAAAACTAAAAATGCGCTCGAAGGCGTAAAAGTCACTATAAAGGACTTAAGTTCCGGAAAGGAGATTTTAATTACAAACTCAGATGTAAACGGTAGCTTCACTAAGGCTTTTCAAGATTTGAAATATGGCGCAACCCAAAAATTTGAAATTAAACTTGAAAAGAAAGATTATGCCACGAAGTTGATTGATTTTAGCTATACGCCAACGCAAACTGGTGCTGTTAGCATTAACGATTTGATTGATTTAAGTATCGGTAAAGTAGAAGTTGGTGTTGATCTATCGAAACTAATGCAGTTGGGGGATATCTATTTTGACTACGGTAAATTTGAAATCCGTGAAGATGCAGCCGTACAATTAGATAAGATTGTAAGCATCATGAATGAATACCCAAGCATGATCATTGAATTAGGATCACACACTGACTGTCGGGGTGCTAAGGATGCGAACAAAAAGCTTTCTGATAATAGAGCAAAAGCTTCCGCTGATTACATCCGAAGTAGAATCACTACCCCAACTCGAATCTCTGGTATTGGGTATGGCGAAGCTAAATTAAAAGTAAATTGTCCGTGTGAAGGAAAAGTAGTTTCCCCTTGTCCTGAAGAGGAACATGCGAAAAACAGAAGAACCGAATTTATTGTGAAAAAGGTTAAATAATCACGCATAAGATAGCATTAAAAGCACCTCAAATGAGGTGCTATTTTTTTGTACCTATATTATCCATAGATATTCTTCGGATTGCTTACCTTTAACCATGCGTTATTGGATTCCCTTTTTATGCTTGTTTTTATTCTCGTGTACCAAGGAGGTAACCATTGATATTCCGGTTGAAGAAGCTAAACTCGTGGTGGACGCACGAATAGAAACCAATGGCGCTCCACTTGTACTTTTAATGCAATCGCAATATTTGTATAATCCTACGGATTTAGCATCCTACTTTTCATCGAATATTACGACCGCAACAGTTACCGTTACAAGCGGAAATAATACCTACCCCCTGGCCTTATTTTCACCCAGTGAATTGCCGCTAGAAAGCCAGATTACGCTCGCTGAAATGTTAAACCTCGAATTAAATACGCTTTCCTTCTTTCCAATAAAAGTGTATTCAACACTGGACCCTACGTGCAAAGGAGAAGTAGGGAAATCGTATACCTTAGGAATTACATACGATGGAGATCAATACAACTCGACCACATCCATCTTAGCGCCTGTTCCGTTAACGTCTCTTTCTTGGATACCTGACCTGGAAAATGCGAATTTCGGTTTGTGTTTAGCGGTCTTGACTGATCCGATTTCTCAAATAAATGCCTATCGCTGGGAATCAAAAATTATAACATCGGTTAATGGTCAACCGAAAGACTATCGGTTCAGACATGGCGGATCATCCTACTTTAGTGATGAATTTTTCAATGGA
>JAIXRD010000273.1 GCA_027485365.1 Cryomorphaceae bacterium
GCCGGCACGTCCTGGTCCACCATGGGTAAGCAAAGGCATTGGAGATCCATGTCCGGTACTTTCCTTAGCGCAACGTTCATTTAATACAAGAACTCTTCCATGCATACTTCCGGCTCCCAATACATAATCCATCGCTTCCTGGTCGTCAGGTGTAACTATAGAAGAAACTAAGGATCCTTTACCCATCCGTGCTAAGGAAATGGCATCCTCTAATGACTTATATGGCATTAAGGTAGAAACCGGTCCGAAGCATTCTATGTCGTGCACATCGGTATTGATAAATGGATTATTGTTTCTGAATAAAATGGGAGAAAAGAACGCCCCTTGACTCGCGTCTGCACCGAGCACCTGAACCTCATCTATAGAACCAAATACGATTTCCTGAGATTTCGCCAAAAGGGTAGCATTTTCTCGTACGCGCTCTACTTGTAGTTTTGTGGCTAATGCCCCCATGCGAACCCCTTCTACCGAGGGATTACCAACCGCAGTAGATGCTAAGCGTTTACTTAATGCGAATTGCACCTCATCTATTAATGAATCTGGAACTAAAATTCTGCGAACGGCCGTACACTTTTGACCTGCTTTCACGGTGATTTCCTTGCTCACTTCTTTGATAAATAAATCAAATTCTGCCGTCCCGGGTACTGCTTTTTCGCCTAGGATACAGGCATTAAGGGAATCTGCTTCTAAATTGAAAGAAACGCTGCGGTCGGCAATTTGCGGAAGGCCTTTCAGTATTTTTCCTGTTTTTGCAGAACCCGTAAACGTTACGGTATCTTCCGTTTGTACATGATCAATAATACCACGACCTAAGCCAACGATTAATTGAAGCGAACCTTCGGGTAAAATGTTAGAAGCAATAATGTCTCGGACAACAACTTCGGTTAAAAAGCTCGTGTATTCGGAAGGCTTAACCACGGCAGGGACACCCGCCATTAGGTTAACCGCAATTTTCTCAAGCATTCCCCATATTGGAAAATTAAAGGCATTGATGTGCACAGCAACACCCTGCTTTGGCAACATAATGTGATGCCCAATGAAGGTTCCATTTTTGGATAAGGGAGCAGCCACTCCATCTACATAATAAGGTAGATCCGGGAATTGTCGTCTCAAGGATGCATTGGCAAAGAGATTTCCAATTCCCCCTTCGATATCAATCCAGGAATCAATTCGCGTAGCTCCGGTAAGGGCACTAATCTCATAGTATTTTTCTTTACGTTCCATTAAATGGAGCGCAAGAGCTTTTAACATCCGACCACGTTCCTGAAACGTCATTTTACGTAAGGGATGTCCTCCTACCGTTCTTCCGTAGTTCAATACCTCAGAAAAATTAATTCCAGCACTCGAAACTTCACCAATCTTGGCGCCCGATATGGCATTGAATTGCTCTGTTTCAACACCGTCACCACTGACCCATTGTCCTAAAATGTAATTTTGAAATGTTTGCATTAGCTATTCGTTTTTCTATTGTAAATTTAATTAAAGATTGCAGACGAATCCTATCAATTCTCCCCCTTCAATGCCATCAATTTTTCATAGGCATCTTTAATGTGTAGAATGGGTTCAATCACCAAGCGAAGTTTATCATCTTTTTGAACGAGTCGATACCCATTGCCCATGGCATTGATTCGATGCAGGAGGAGCGTAAACGCCTCGGTTTCGTAAAATGGGGATTGTGGATTAGAAATAAAAGACCCAACTAATTTTCCAGATTTAACCACTAAACGCTCCATTCCCAATTCTTGCGCTAACCATCGCAATTGAAATGAAAACAAGAGTTCTTTTCCTGCTTTTGGAATTGGGCCAAAGCGATCAATAAGCTCTTTCCTGAAATTATCAAGATCGGCTTCGGTTTTTAAATTATCTAGGGCCTGGTATAAACTTAGGCGTTCAGCAACATTATTGACATAGGTATCTGGCAGTCGGACCTCAAAATCTGATTCAAAAACACACTCGTTGACAAACCCATTAAAATTATCGGTGGTCCGTTCATCGAACAGCGTTTTGAATTCTGTTTCTCGCAATTCTTGAAGTGCTTCATTGAGGATTTTCTGATACATTTCAAAGCCTATTTCCGATATAAAGCCGCTCTGTTCGCCCCCAAGCATATTCCCCGCGCCTCGAATATCCAAATCCTTCATAGCAATGTTAAACCCACTGCCTAAATCCGAAAACTGCACCAAGGCTTCCAAGCGTTTTCTTGCTTCTGAATTTAAGACACTAAAACGTGGCGCAATGAGGTAACAGAAGCCTTTTTTATTACTTCGTCCAACCCGACCTCTCAATTGATGTAAATCACTTAAGCCAAATTGATGCGCCTCATTGATGATGATGGTATTGGCATTTGAAATATCAATTCCTGACTCTATAATGGTGGTAGCCAAGAGCACGTCATAATTACCTTCCATAAAGTCCATCATGACTTTTTCTAACTTTTCTCCATCCATTTGGCCGTGACCTATTCCCACGCGTAAGCCCGGGCACAAGCGCTGTAATAAACCTGAAATTTCCATTAAGTTAGACACCCGATTATTCACGAAAAACACTTGTCCTCCCCGACTCACTTCGTAAGAAATGGCATCCCGGATAATTTCTTCGTCGAAGGAAATAATCTCTGTTAGTACAGGTTGGCGGTTCGGAGGAGGCGTATTAATGATGCTCAAATCACGTGCGCCCATCAACGAAAACTGTAGCGTTCTTGGAATGGGTGTAGCCGTTAAGGTTAAGGTGTCTACGGTGGCCCGAATCGTTTTTAATTTATCCTTTACCGCAACACCAAATTTTTGTTCCTCATCAATGATCATGAGTCCGAGGTCCTTGAATTTCACCTTACCGGCCACAATCGCATGCGTTCCAATGAGTATATCAATTTTTCCCTCTTTTAAGCGCTGAAGGGTC
Organism: Cryomorphaceae bacterium; assembly: GCA_027485365.1. Taxonomy (GTDB): domain Bacteria; phylum Bacteroidota; class Bacteroidia; order Flavobacteriales_D; family Crocinitomicaceae; genus UBA952. The sequence goes on from JAIXRD010000273.1 coordinate 2,899, forward strand.
TCGCTTGTATCTTTTGCCGATTTAAAGCGATTAATATAATCTACGGTGCACGGAAAATCTTTCAAACGCTCTTTGAAGGTTCGATAATGTTGCATAGAAAGAATAGTTGTTGGCACCAATACCGCCACTTGTTTCCCATCACACACTGCTTTGAACGCCGCGCGCACCGCGACCTCTGTTTTACCAAAACCCACATCACCACAAACCAAACGATCCATGGGTAAGGCGGATTCCATATCTTTTTTTACATCCTGCGTAGCTTTAAATTGATCTTGTGTGTCCTCATACATAAAAGAGGCTTCCAACTCATTTTGCAAATAAGAATCTGGAGAGAATGAAAATCCCGGTTGGGCCTTTCGTGTAGCATATAACTGAATCAAGTCATAGGCCAGCTCCTTTATCTTCTTCTTGGTCTTATTCTTTAAGGTTGCCCAAGCTTGCGTTCCTAACTTGTTAACTTTTGGAATGGCCCCTTCTTTTCCGGTAAACTTCGATATGCGATGCAGCGAGTGAATTCCAACATACAACACATCGCCGTCTTTATACACTAAACGAACAGCTTCTTGAGGCTTTCCATTGACATCAATTGTTTCAAGGCCGGAAAACATCCCCACCCCGTGATCAATGTGGGTAACATAATCTCCTTTTTGAAGGTTATACAATTCCTTGAGGGTAAGTGCTTGGCTGGCTTGACGAAACCCTTCTTTCAATTGAAAGCGGTGGTATCGTTCAAACACTTGATGGTCTGTATAACAAAGTAATTTTTGCGCAGGAAGAATAAACCCTTCATGCAAGGCGAAATGGTTTCGGATGATTGGTATTCCGTCACCTGTATCTTCAAAAATTTGTTCTAAGCGTTCGAGTTGTCGAGGTTGGTTAGAAAAAAAATGAAGGGTGTATCCCTCCGTTGCATATTGCGTAAGGTCTTTTCTAAGCAGGTCGAAGTTTTTATTGAACGCGGGCTGTGCAATCGATTTAAAAACGACCGATGCTTTAATGTTTATATTTACTGCTTTACCCCAGTGAATGGCCTGTATTTTAGCTAATGAATCATGCAATTGAACTCGATCCAAAAACAAATCCTCAGGAGGCGTTAATGGAATTGTACTGCTTGATTTTGTAAAAATTGTTTTCGCCTTATCAAACATGCTGGAAATCGTATCTTCAAAGACTTCAACATTATGAATCCAGCACATCGCATCACTTCCGAGGTAGGAAAACAAATCAGAAACTTCGGCTAATAAATGGCTTGATTGAACATTTGGAATGACATTGAAAAAACTGTAATTGGCTTGAGAACGTTGTGATGTGGCATCAAATCCTCGAATTGTTTCAACCTCATCGCCAAAAAATTCGATTCTAAAGGGGTGGTCGGCAGAAAATGAAAAGACATCTAAAATTCCTCCACGAATTGCAAATTGTCCGGGATGGTAAACAAAATCCACGCGGTCGAAGCCGTATTCTAACAGTAATTCATTTAAAAAGTCAACCGTATACTCCTTTCCAACCTCAATTTTCATGATGTGATTCACCAGTTTTCGTTGGGTGGGCACTTTTTCAAATAAGGCTTCCGGATAGGTAATAATGAGCACTTTTTTATCTGAGTTCATGCGCTCTAAGACTTCAGCGCGATAGACTACATTCGCATTATCTGTATCCTCTACCTGGTAAGGATTTTTCATTGATGCGGGGAAGAACAAGGCTTTTTCATTGCTACCACATATTCCTTGTAAATCATTTAAGAAATAGGCTGCGGCTTCTTTATCTTCAAGAATAAATAAATGTTTTCCGCCTTTAACTTCTGCTGTAGCTGCCGCGTAAAAGGCTAAAGATGAGCCAACTAAGCCTTCCCATTGGAGCGTTTTTTCCCCACCACGCAATACGTTTAGCGTTGCTGAAATTTCCGGAGATTGCTGAACAATCGAAAGCGCCGAGCGGTTTTCCATGCGGGGCTCAAAGGTAGGCAATCAAAAGAAAATGAATACGAATTATTTCAAAAAAGACATGGCTTTTTCCACCATAAGTTTGGATCCAACAAAGTAAGGTACACGCTGATGTAAACTTGTTGGAACAATTTCCATGATTCGGGTTTTTCCGGTGGTCGCTAAGCCACCGGCTTGTTCAGCAAGAAAGGCTAAGGGATTACATTCATACAATAAACGCAACCTGCCTTCGGGTGATGCTTCCACCGCTGGGTAGATATAAATCCCCCCTTTAATTAGATTTCTATGGAAATCTGCCACTAAGGAACCTATATATCTCCCAGAATATGGCATTCCGGTTTGATTTTCTCTACTTTGACAATACTGAATATAGTTAACCAAACCTGGGTCACATTCATTGATGTTTCCTTCATTCATTGCATATAAACGACCATTTTCAGGCATTTGCATGGATGGATGTGAAAGACAATATTCGCCAATCGAAGGGTCGAGGGTAAATCCATGAACTCCTTTTCCGGTGGTATAAACCAACATGGTAGAGGAACCATATAGTACATACCCTGCGGCAACTTGAGCGGTTCCTGATTGAAGCATGTCATCAAGGGTTGCCGGACTCCCCACATCGGAAACTCTTCTGTAAATTGAAAAAATGGTGCCTATGGAAACATTTACATCAATGTTACTTGAGCCGTCAAGTGGATCAAACAGAACGACATACTTTCCTTGTTTAGCAGCTTCAGAATCGAAGGCAACAAAGTCATCATTTTCTTCGGAAGCAATTCCACAAATAACGCCACTGGCCGAAAAGGCTTTAATAAAGGCATCATCTGCAAAAACATCTAATTTTTGTTGGGCTTCTCCCTGCACGTTTATGTTCCCTTGTGCCCCTAGAATGTGATCCGCCAAGCCAGCCATTCGCACGTCGCGACTTATAAGTTTTGACGCCAGTGCTATGTCATTGAGGATTGAAGATAATTCACCGGTAGCAAAAGGAAAATCCTGCTGATTCAGCAGGATAAACTCGTTTAAGGTAATTAATTTTGACATCTTAATTAATCAAACCAAGCGCCATAGATTTCAGTTGTTTCAACTGGATTCAAAATAAGCGTTGGAATTAGTGCGTCGTTTGTAATGATAGCTTGCTCATAACTCGTAGTGAACACGCCAAGTATTCCTTGACGATTTAAATTCATAATTGAAATTAAATCAGCATCAATACTTACGGAGTAACGTATAACTTCATGGTCAAAATCTTTCCCTGGTAACACGGAAGAATCCATTTCTATACCAAGTTCTTTAAAATAAGACTCGGCAAAAAGAATATTTGTTTCTACTTGATATTTTAAATAAGAGTCGGTTTCTTCTGGAGTTACAATATGCACCTTAGACGAGAAATATCTAGCTAATTTTGCAACGATGGCTAATTTTTGTTTGGTTTCCTTGTGCAAATCCAATGGAACTACAATGTTCTTATATCCGCCTGATTTCGGTGCTTTCTCCTGCACAATGATAAACGGTGTTGGCGAACTCGTAACAACTCGTAAGGCGTTACTGCCCACAACGTGTTGCCAGCCGTGCGCTCCATGTGTTCCCATAAAAATCATTTCTGCTTGATGTTCTGCAGCGAATTCAGCGATACTCGTAAAAATATTACCAATTCTAACATTATTTGTCAAGGTAATTCCCTCCACAGTATGCGCGGCGATTATCTCATCTATTTTATCCGTTGCTGAAGCTATGTCCTCTTGTTTCTCTACAACATGAAGAATATGAATCGTAGTATTAACTCGTTTCGAAGTTTCAATGGCATGATTGAGTGCAACTGTTGCAACTTGAGTAAAATCATGAGGTACAATAAATGACTTGTGTTTCATATCAGTATAATTTAGAACAAAGTTAATTGAAAGTAACAAGAATTAATAACTTTGAGCCAGGTTATTTATATGATATTGGTCATGATTAACTCAAACGCATAAGCCATATGAAAATCATTGGACGTTTAATAAAGAAGACTACGGAAATTGGATTCAAACGAATTAATCGTAAGCAACTCAGCTATCAGCATCAGCTAAACACCCTAACCGAGTTGCTTAGCAAGGCTCAACATACAGAATTCGGGTTCTTTTATGATTTCAAAACCTTATTGAAAAGTAAGGATTCTGTGAGTAAGTTTCAATCTCACATTCCAATTATGGACTACGAAGAGTTTCATACGAGATGGCTGCAGCATACCATCGCTGGAAAAAGTGATTGCACTTGGCCCGGTAAAATCAAGTACTTTGCCTTATCATCAGGCACCACCGGTAGCCCGAGCAAACGCATTCCGGTTTCGATAGAGATGATTCGGTCATTTCAGCGGAGTAGTATTCGGCAATACGCCATTTTACATGCGCTGGATTTGAATGAGGAATTTTTCAGTGCATCTGGACTTGCCGTAGGAGGTTCCAGTAAGTTAAAGAAAATTGGGAATCGATTCGAAGGTGACCTCAGCGGCATATTAAAAAAACACACGTCCATTATTGTAAAACCGATAACAAAACCAAGCAATTCAATATCAGCAATTCCTGATTGGAATGATAAGCTTAATGCCATGGTAGAAAAAGCGCCGCAATGGAATATTGGAATTGTTGCTGGTATCCCAAGTTGGTGCATCATGCTCATGGAACGTATTATAGAACGGTATAAGGTAGAAACCATTCATGACATTTGGCCAAACTTTAGGGTATACGTGCACGGGGGTGTTTACATGGATCCTTATGTGGGCCGTCTAGAAAAAATCTGTAGCAAGGAGGTGTACTTACTTGATACCTATTTGGCCAGTGAAGGATATTTCGCCTTCCAAACCTCCCCAAATGAAAAAGGGATGAAGCTTTTGCTTAACAATGGGATCTTTTTTGAATTTATTCCCTTCGATTCTAGATTTTTCAATGAAGATGGAGAATTGATCTCTAACTATAAAGCACTTACGGTAAGTGAAGTGAAGGAAGGGGTAGATTATGCCTTAGTGATATCAACAAATGCTGGACTTTGGCGCTATTTAATCGGAGATTTGGTTCGTTTTATTGATGTCCGTGAACACCGTTTAATTATTTCCGGTAGGATCAAACAATTCCTTAGCTTATGTGGTGAGCACCTTTCCTTAGATAATATAAATCAAGCATTAACACGATTAAATACACCGAATCGCTTAATTGAACCGGAATTCACCATTTTCGTTGACAAAGAACTGCAGCTGCACCATTGGTTTGTGGAATTAGTTGATAACCAAGAGAATAGCGTGGAATTAATAAAAAAGATTGATAAGGAATTATCTCTCCTAAACGATGATTATTATTCTGCGAGGAAATATAACCTCAAAGACCCTAAAATCACGTGTATACCTAAGGGAACCATTTATGCCTATATGAAATCTCTTGAAAAGCTCGGAGCACAAAACAAAATGCCACGCGTATTAAATGATGCACAAGCAACCCGCTGGTTTGAGTTTCTGTCTGAAAACGGTATTGTTTAGCCTATTTTTGATCGCTTAAATAACGAAGACTTAGTAAAGGAATAAGATAAGGAAAACTCTATTGAACTGCGATATGCCCTGCTAATTTTTGCCAATTCAAGGTCGTAGTTCATTCCCAATTGAAACCCTCCTAAATCTACAACAAATACCGGGGAAAGTGTGCCCGTGGAACTCATATATAAACCCGCACTAAAAAAGGTGTCATTTTTTATTCGTGTAATCGAAGCACTCTGTTTTAATACTGCCTTTAAGAGCATACCGTATCTGCCAACATAGTGTTTTCCTTGCAACATTTGTATCGTTTTAAACTCTAGCGCCAACCCATATCCCATATTAAATTCAGTTTCCAAATGTCCCCCAACTTTCACATGAAGCCGATCATAAGTGATTTCGTTATATCTTAATTTTGGTCGAGATACATGTTGTGCGAATACCCCAACATTTACATAACGCTGTTGCGTCTGAGCCACACGGTTACCTTTGGTTGAGAACGTATAAGATAGCCCTGCCCCAGCATCAATGTAGCTAAATCTTGCGATTTGATTCGGTTCATTCGAGGGAATAGTTGGGTCGAAGGTACTTCCATTCCATTGGGAATAGAACAACAAATTCGAAAGGTCACCACTTCGAGTACTTACCGATGTTTGAATACCCGCTGAAAATTTTGATCGTTTCGATGTTACTAAATGACCACTCAAGGTTGCGCCAACGGAATTACTTCCAAAACGCGAATCACCCCCCACATCCCGGTTAAAATGGAGTCCCATTCCAGCGTAGGATTTATTGTCAAGGTTATTTTTTCCAAATGTAAATTCAGCAGTTGCTAAGGAGGTCATAAACCGTGTTCCTGCCCCAATCCATTGATTTCGATTTTGCATTGAAAATCGCTCGAATCCATCAAAGTTACCTGCTGCGGAAGGATTCAACAAGAGCATTGCGCGATCGTACTGGGTGAACTGATAATCTTGCGCAGTTACCTTAAGAGCAAAGAGCGCAATAATTACTATGAACCGACTAATCTTGTGCATGTTAACGAATTAACGTGATGTTTCCGGAAAACACTTTTTTCTCCCCAGTAACAAAAAGTACATCAGCCATGTAGGCATAGACCCCCGTATTACACGGTAGGCCCTTGTAGGTTCCGTCCCATTTTAATGTTTTACTTGAGGATTCAAACATCACATTACCCCATCGGTCATAAATGTAAAACACGAATTCTTTAATGTCTTTACCAACAATTATCGAATACTGTTCATTTAAGTTATCACCTAATCCATCAGGTGAAAATGCCGTAGGGAAATGTATGCCCACTGAGCAGTCTGGAGAACTGTCATCAGGGTCGCAAGGATCCAAGGGATTACTTGCCATATTAACTTCTTGTCCATCCGTAAAGCCGTCTCCATCCGTATCGGGATTTGATGAGTTTGTGCCATAAACACCCTCTTGTGCATCCGTTAATCCATCTCCATCGGTATCAATTTGACATCCAGGAAGCGTGTCATCGGGATCACATGGATTCAATGGATCTGAACCTCCGGAAACTTCGGCGCCATCTGTTAATCCATCTCCATCGGTATCAGGATTTGTAGGACTTGTTCCAGCGCTTATTTCTTCTGAATTCGTTAGTCCATCGTTGTCTTGATCGCACGGACCTGCGTTCGGATTTGGGATGCACGGGTCATTGATATCAGGGTCCACTTCATTCAAAACTCCATCACCATCAATATCCGGCGATTGAATTACAAAGACAGCAACCACTGTATTCGGGCCGTTCAGCGTTATAAAATTCGTTGGAATATTGGTAGCAAGCCCCATTGCGCCTGAAGCCACAGTCCAATGACTAAACACCCAGCCAGCATTTGCATTGGCCTCTAGGTTGGTTTGTATTCCTCCAAAATATGAGGTCGACCACGGATACTGTGGAGGGTTTATTGAATTCACCTGGAGTGTGCCTGCTCCTGCAGGGGAAACATCAAAGGTTACGGGATAAGGTCCACTTAACTGATAGCAATCGATAAGTCCTTGCTCCAAGGCGACACAACGCTGGTTGATAAAATTACGCAGTTGATTCACGCTGGCTTGCCAGCCGTTATAACTCCCGCCCCATTTTGTGCATTGTGCTGTCATTTCAGGGTCAATTTCATTGACCATACTATCCAACAGGGAGATCATACTGGCGCAACTGAAAGACGTGTTGATTAAATCCGCATACCGAGTGATATAATATTGTTCCACCTCCGGATTCTCATTAATCAGCTTATCCAAAATATCCGTATGTCCCTGTCCCCCGGGATTTGGTAAGTTTTCTGCATTGCATGGATCTGCGTTTGCGCTGGCGTCGGGGATTCCCGTATAGTTGATGTAATGTCCAAAGGTGGCATCCATATCCCACAAGGCATATCGCCATTTCGTTTTATCCCCTGCAGTATCTAGGCCTCGCCACCAAGAGGTGTTCCAATTCAACCAATCTTGATTTACCGTGTAGGAATTAATCATGAAGTAATCAGCTAGGGATTTCCAATTGAGCAGGGAATCAACGTAATTAAAATTGGCTGGATTCCCCATATTATTATTGAGAATAAAGGAAGTTAAGGCATTCCAACTTGGTTGCGCATTTGGCGAACCATATTCCTCCCAAGTACCTCCCCATGTTTTCAGAAAATAAAGATTGTATTTGTTTTGATTTGAGTAGTATTCCGTATAATCATGGTCATCTACCTTTTCGCGTATCTCATAAACGCCCCAGTACTCTCCATTCAAATAAACTACCGCAGGACGCCAAGTACGTTCATCTAATTTCATATCTGCACGAATGGACAAGGTATGTATAAATGCGTCGCGAATATGGGCTCCATTCTCGAAGGGATAATTATCACTTGCACCTGGTTTTAGCATAACGCGTTGAAATTTGGTGCGCGATTTTTCCGGGAAAATCTGATGTTCTAAATCGCCATTGTATCCATATTGATCTCGGCAGATATAATCGAATCCTCGTTGGTTATAGGCCCATGAATCGTTTCCATGTTTATTAAAATCTCCTTGACCCTCATCAATAAAGGCGCCATTATCCTCAAAAAGCTCAAACGAAC
>JAIXRD010000235.1 GCA_027485365.1 Cryomorphaceae bacterium
GAAAACCTTAAATTTACGGCCATATCGCCTGAGCAAATATTGTATAGGCGCGATTGAGCTAATTGGTAAGGAACACTTGAAATTCAATCGATTCAAACGAAAATTAATGTACTTAGAAAAAATAAATAATCATGCTGCTTAAATTCATTCCACCGATAGTTTCTGAAAGACCAAATGATATCCCTGCATTCTCATGGGATTATCATGATTTAATAAGTTTAGGCATACGACTACTTATAAATTTATTCGTTCTTTACATTATCGTTCGCCTATTATATTATCCAAAGGCGAAACGAAAAGATTACTTATTCACTTATTTTTTAATTGGAATTATTACCTTTTTCCTTTGTTTTGGTCTGAAAAAACTCGACATAGACACCGGAATGGGCCTGGGGTTATTTGCCATCTTCGGAATTATCCGTTATCGAACCGATGCCATTGAAATTAAAGAAATGACTTATCTGTTCTTAGTTATCGGTTTAAGTGTTGTAAATGCGATGTTAGCTACCGAAGTTGAGAAAGGTGTTTTTCAAATAAATTTGTTCGAATTGGGCTTAATTAACATAACCGTAATCGCACTCTTGTACATCATGGAGTATCTTTGGCTTGTTAAACATGAAACCCGCAAAATCGTAAATTACGACCGTGTAGATCTTGTGCATCCGGATAGATACGAAGAAATGAAAAAAGACCTGGAATTGAAAACTGGATTACATATCAACCGTTTTGAGATTGGTAAAATAGACTATCTGAACGATACGTGCTTAATCCGTATTTATTATTACGCGGATGATCAGGATTTCTCTAATTATGGTGCAGGATAATATATGAGTGCATGGCGATGGATCCTTTTTCCTTTGGGCCTACTCTATTGGGGAATTACACGCGTTCGGAATGCATGCTATGATGCAGGAATTTTTACAAGCCATGAAATTGAAGGGAATTCCATATGTATCGGCAATTTAAATGTAGGAGGTTCAGGGAAAAGTCCACTCACTTTATATTTAATGAAGGCGTTTCAATCCACACATACGATTCAAGTGCTTTCTCGAGGATATGGAAGAAAAACAAGAGGTCATATTCAACTTACCACAGCTCATCACGCAGCGGATGTTGGCGATGAACCCTTGATGTATTTCAAACAAAAGAATCCACAAGATGAAATTCACGTCTCTGAAAACAGAATGGACGCCATACGTAAGCTAAACAGAGATTCAAATCACATCTTATTGCTAGATGACGCATTTCAACACCGAAAAGTGCGTGCAGGGTTTAGCATCTTGGTTAGTGATTTTAACGCGCCATTTTTTAATGATTTCATCTTACCCATCGGAAACCTACGAGAACCCAGAAGTGGTGCTAAACGTGCAGACCTTGTGTTATTTACTAAATGTCCAAGTGAAATTAGCGCAGACACCAAGAAACGATATACCGAAAAAGCCGCACAACTTGGTCTTAGCGCTTTTTTTAGCAAAATCGCTTATGCGCCCCTGCAATCCGTGAATGGAATCCCACTTCCAAAAGCAACTCATGCCCTTTTGGTAACAGGTATTGCTAATCCTCAGCCCTTAAAAAACTACCTCGAAAAAACCTTTACAGTTAGTCATATTGAATTTTCAGATCACCATGAATTTACAGCGGAAGAAATCAAGAAAATTCATAAGAAATTTGATACCTTTGAGCCTACAAAAACGATCATTATAACCACTGAAAAAGACTTCATGCGCCTTGAATCATCGGAAATATATCAAGAAATTAAATCCTACCCTTGGTTTATACAACCGATTGAGCTTTCCATTGATCATGAAACCGAATTTTTAAACTCAATAAAAGCATATGTTAGAAAAAATTAAAGAGACCGTTGCCTATCTTGAATCAAGAACAAACGTTAAACCAACCATCGGGATTATTTTAGGTACTGGATTAGGAGGCCTAGTAAAAGAAATCAATGCGATTGATGTAATTCCTTATGAGGAAATCCCAAACTTCCCGGTTTCTACCGTTGAAGGGCATTCAGGGAAACTAATTTTTGGAGAACTTGGAGGAAAACATGTAATTGCCATGCAAGGACGCTTTCATTATTACGAAGGATACAGTTTACAAGAAGTTACCTTCCCAGTTCGGGTAATGAAACTCCTAGGAATTGAACGATTATTCGTAAGTAATGCCTCAGGAGGTGTAAATCCAGACTTTGAAGTAGGCGAAATCATGATCATGAATGACCACATCAACTTATTCCCTGGCAATCCATTAATTGGTAAAAACATCGATGAATTAGGTCCAAGATTCCCGGACATGAGTGTGCCGTATGATCCAAGCATGATTGATCTTGCCTTGCACATTGCCAAAGAAAACAGCATTAAAGTTTCTGTTGGATGTTACGCTGGACTTACCGGACCAACACTTGAAACTCCAGCAGAATATGGCTATGTTCGTGCCATTGGCGCAGATGCTGTAGGTATGTCAACTGTTCCTGAAGTCATTGTTGCGCGACACATGCAAATCCCTTGTTTTGCAATTTCAATTATTACGGATCTTGGTGTACCAGGTAAAATTCAAAATGTTACCCACCAAGATGTAGTTGAAGTAGCAAGTCGTCAAGAACCGAAGATGACGCAAATTATGAAAGAACTCATTGCTCGAATATAACATGATAGACGAAACTGTTCGTGCAAAATATAAGGTAGTCATTGGATTAGAAGTCCATGCGCAAATGCTCACCGCTTCGAAAGCCTATTCTTCGGATGCGAATCGCTATGGAGACGCCCCAAATACCTTAGTTAGCCCCATTACACTTGGTCATCCAGGAACCTTACCTGTGATGAATGAAAAGACGATTGAATATGCCATTCGATTGGGACTAGCGTGTTCTTGTCACATTAGTGAGAAACAACATTTTGCACGTAAGAATTATTTCTATCCTGATTTACCAAAAGGCTATCAGATTACCCAAGATAAAACCCCAATCTGTACCGGAGGTCAAATCATCATTCGCGATGAGAACGGAAATGAAAAACCGGTTCGTTTAACGCGCATTCACATGGAAGAAGATGCTGGAAAAAGCATTCATGATATCGATGTGTATGACACCCTAGTCGATTTAAATCGTGCAGGAGTCCCATTGCTTGAAATCGTTACTGAACCAGATATTGAAAGTTCGCAAGAAGCCTACAATTACCTGACGGAAGTACGAAAGCTAGTTCGGTACTTAGACATTTGTGATGGGAATATGGAAGAAGGTTCTCTTCGCTGCGACGCCAATATTTCAGTTATGCTGAAGGACTCTACCGTGTTCGGAACGAAAGTCGAAGTGAAAAACATGAACTCGATTCGAAATGTGCAACGGGCCATTGAATTTGAAATCAGCCGTCAAATCGAGACCTTGGAAAACGGTGGTACCCTTTCCCAAGAAACTCGAGCATTTGATGCGTTAAAAGGAATTACGGTATCACTCCGTACTAAGGAAGCAGCGAATGATTATCGATATTTCCCAGAACCAGACCTTCCGCCACTTCATATTCATCAAGCGGATATTGATAAGGTACAGGCCAGCATGCCACCCCTTCCACGTGCGCTGTTTGAGAAATACACACAGACCTTGAACCTCAGCGAATACGATGCCTACAACCTAACGGATTCAAAAGCAATCGCGCTATATTTTGAGCAAGTAATCTTGTATACATCCAATTATAAAGCTGCTGCAAACTGGATTATGGGTGAGGTTAAATCTTATCTCAATGAACAAGGGATAGAAATTGAAGCATTTCCTCTTGATGCAACGCGATTAGCGGGACTTATTAACCTCATCAATGATGGAAAAGTATCCAACACCATCGCGGCACAACGTATTTTTCCTGCTATGCTTACTTCTTCGGAATCTGCATTATCCATAGCAGAAAGCCTTGATTTGATTCAAACCACAGATAATACTGCTGTTGAAGCAGCAATAAAACAAGTACTTGATGCGAACGCCGCTGAAGTAGCACGATACAAAAACGGAGAAAAGCAATTAATTGGTTTCTTTATGGGACAATTTATGAAAGCCTCAGGTGGGAAAGTCGATCCAAAAACTGCTAATCAAGCCTTACGAAACGCTCTAGAACAATGAGAATACCTCAACTAATATTTTTTCTGCTTACGCTTGTATTGCTTGCATCATGTAAGGATTCAACCGACGAACAAGGGAATCCAATTAATCTCTGGATTAGCGGAACTATAAAAGATGCAGAAGGGATGACAGTTTATGTAGAAGCACCTAGCGAAGACGGAATGATCTCCCTTTTTTCTGGAAAAGTTGACGACCAAGGGAAAATTGAATTGGAAGGCAACATTGCAGGTCTTGGATTTTATCAACTACGACTCGGAGACAACAAAGAAAATGCAATACCCATTACCCCACTTCCCAACGATAAATTGAAACTTAACACTTCGCTTAACGAGTTTACGGTTAAACCGAATGTATCAGGAGCTTCATGGACAAAAACCATGAATCAGTACATGGCTAAACAAGCCTTTTTTCGATCAGAGCAGATGAAACTCATGGCTAGTCAAGGTCAGCTAACGGAGCAAGAATACGCGAAAAACATTATTAATTTCAAAGCGCCTTTAGTAAGTTTCGCTAAAAAAAAAAAAAAAAAAAATCCCTCCAATCCATATAATATTATTTTGACCATGGAACTTTTTCCAATGACAGGATTTGATGGATGGGATGAATCCAATTTAAAAAGTTTCAAAAAGGTTAGTGATTCGTATACCAGCACTTACGGCGTATGTCCTGCCTCCTCAGCCTTAGAGGCTCAATACAGCCAACTTGAAACGGGATACTTACAGTTTGCTCAAATTGAAAATGGCGAACTTACAGCACCAAATTTCGCCTTGTTGGATGTAAATGGAAAAGCGGTAAAACTTTCAGACTTCCGAGGGAATTTAGTCTTAATTGATTTTTGGGCTTCATGGTGTGGGCCTTGTCGCCAAGAAAGTCCGAATATGGTAAAACTTTACAACACCTATAAAAACAAGAACTTTACGATATTATCTGTTTCGCTCGACGAAGATCCAGCCAATTGGAAAGAAGCCATACAGCGTGACGGGTTAGTTTGGAAAACGCATGTAAGCGACTTGCGCGGTTGGAAAAGCGGCATGCCTCAACTCTATGGTTTTGATGGTATTCCATTTACAGTGCTCGTAAATCCTGAAGGAAAAATAATTGCTAAGGGACTTCGCGGAGCAGCCTTAGTTCAAAAAATAGAATCTTTTTATACTACAAATCCATGAAACATTTCTTACTTAGTATTTTCGCAGTACTGCTCGTATCGCTTACTTATAGTCAAACCAAGGTTACCGTTAGTGGGCAAATCTTAAACGCGCCTTCAGACTCCATCTATATCTCCAAATTTACAGGGAAAGGATATATCAACTACCAAGGAACCAAGGCAGATAAACAGGGAAAATTTACCCTAAAAACGAACGTTCCGGCGCCAGATTATTATGTCATTCGCATTGGAGAATTTCATGCCAATATTATTCTTCGAGATAGCAGTAACATTAAAGTGTATGGCGACAAAAAAAACATAAAGGATATTTGCAATTTTGTAGGTTCGGATGAATCACAAGCCATGAACCAGTTCGCCGTTCGCATGGAACGTTGGAATATGAAAAAAGACTCGGCGTACAAGGCAATTAATGCAATCCCAACCTCTGATACTGCACGTCGACGTAAACTTAACGATTATATGACTCGAGAGTATATTTCGTATATGAATGACCGTCAACAATTTGTGGCTATTAATGAAAATTCAGCAGCATTGATTGTAGCCCTTGTTTCCTTAGATGTTAATAATGAATTCGATGCGTGGGTATCAATCCTCAACCAGATCGTAACAGGATTCGGACAAAGTCCTACCGTGAAAGAATACGTTACCTATGCAAACAACTTAGCCAAA
>JAIXRD010000336.1 GCA_027485365.1 Cryomorphaceae bacterium
AGTAAATGTTCGACAATTTTCTAAGGAAGGAACTTTTGCAGCGGTTCAGAAAGCTCTTCCAAGATTAAAAGCAATGGGGGTTGATGTTTTGTGGCTAATGCCAATTAATCCCATCGGTGTGAAAAATAGAAAAGGAAGCCTTGGAAGTTATTATGCTGTGCGCGATTATAAAGGGATCAACCCGGAGTTTGGTACGCTTTCCGATTTTAAATCCTTGGTTAAAAGTGCGCACAATCAAGGGATGCGTTTAATTATCGACTGGGTTGCGAATCACTCTTCTCCAGACAATGTGTGGCTGGATCAAGGGCACAAAGATTGGTATACCTTAGACTCTACAGGAAATGTTCAGCCGACCATCGGTACCGATTGGTGGGATGTAGCAGATTTGAATTATGATAATCAAGAAATGAGGAAAGAGATGATTTCTTCGATGAAATATTGGGTTCAAGAATGTAATATTGACGGCTTTCGTTGCGATGTAGCAGGTTGGGTCCCGATGGATTTTTGGATGCAGGCTAGAAAAGAGTTAGAAACTGTTAAGCCCTTATTTATGTTGGCTGAATCGGAAGGTGCAGATCAACATCAAGCCTTTGATATGACTTACGGGTGGGAATTTCACCACATCATGAATAAAATTGCTCAAGGTAAAGCAGAGCCTTCCGAAATTTTAAGTTACTTGGAAAAGGACAAGAGTTACCCTTCAAATGCCATTCGAATGTATTTTACATCAAATCATGACGAGAACTCTTGGAACGGCACCGAAATGGAACGTATGGGAGATGCTCGTTTCGTTATGGCCGTGTTGTCCTATGCCTTGAATGGAATGCCGCTGATTTACAACGGACAAGAAACCTCTTTAGATCGTCGCTTGCTTTTCTTTGAAAAAGATCAAATTAATTGGGATAAAATGGACTTAGAACGTTTTTACACCACATTAAATACCTTAAAGCAATATAATAAGTGCCTTGCGGCCGATAGGAATGAAACCTATATGAAGGTTGAATCGATCAACGATGGGAAGGTTCTTGTTTTCAAGAAACTATCGAATGAGGTTCCGGATTCCGAGGTGGTTTTTTATTTAAACCTGTCCAAAGAAAAACAAGTAGTGAAAGGCCCTGCTGACTCAAAAGCCCAATGGATGGATGTGTTTAGTGGTAAATGCTTTAAAAAAGCAAATAAGTCGGTTAAGCTTTCTCCTTGGGGATACTTGGTAATTGCAAAATAGAATCCATGGAACTATCTAAAAAACCAGCGCTAAGTTTTTGGCAAATATGGAATATGAGTTTTGGATTCATGGGAATCCAGTTTGGGTTTGCCTTACAAGGAGGGTATATGTCCCGCATATTTCAAACCCTCGGCGCAACACCAGATGAAATTCCTGGACTTTGGATCGCTGCGCCATTAACCGGATTGATTGTTCAGCCAATTATTGGGTTTTTGTCTGATCGTACCTGGTCCGTGCGTTTCGGTCGACGTAAACCTTACTTTTTAATTGGGGCCATACTCAGTTCCTTTGCTTTGTTTTTTGTTCCATATTCACCAGAATTATGGATTGCTGCCGGGTTCCTTTGGGTGCTAGATGCATCGATTAACATCAGCATGGAGCCCTTTCGTGCGTTAGTCGCTGATAAATTACCAGACAGTCAACGCTCGTATGGATTTATTTTACAAACCTTGATCATAGGAATAGGGACGTGGGTTGCATCAAACTTACCTTGGATGGTAACGCAATTAGGTTTTCCTGAATCCGATGACAAAACAGTGATTCCTGATAATGTTAAAGTGGCCTTTGGAATTGGTGCATTGGTGTTCTTGTTAAGTATTCTTTATACGGTTTTAACCACAAAAGAGTATCCACCAGCGGATGAAGAACAATTTAAGGCACAAAAGAAACAAGGTAATTTCATTAAAGACATTTTGAATTCTGTTCGAACCATGTCGTCTACCATGTTGAAATTAGGGGTAGTCCAATTCTTCAGTTGGTTTGCTTTTTTCACCATGTGGAGCATGGCAACACCTGCACTGACGGCACATGTGTATAACGCACCAGCACCGAATAAATCGGCGTTTAATATGAACTTAGAGACGGATAAATCCACGTTTGAAGCCATGAATGTGGCATATCAACATGCGTCTGATTCGGTTGGTTCCAACATGGGAGTTTATGGTTTAACGTCTATGGTTTTCGCCTTGTTGTTAACGTTTTATTCAGCGAAACGAACTGTTAATCGAAAATGGATTCATTTAGGTTCATTGATTTTAGGAGGAATCGGTTTTATTTCAATGAGTTTTATTCCAGATGCATCCTATTTATGGATTTGCTTTGGCTTGATTGGTTTTTCGTGGGGCAGTATTCTTTCTATGCCTTATGCCATGTTATCGAGTTCAGTGGACGAAACCAAGATGGGACTGATGATGGGGCTTTTTAATATGTTTATCGTAATCCCGCAAATTGTTGCTGCGCTTGGTGGTGTTAATTTATTGTCTAAGGTTTTCGGCGATTCTCCCATTGCACCAATGCTTTTAGCTGGCGTTTCTCTAGTTATTGCTGGCTTATGTAATTTGTTAATCACAGATAAAACTGTTGCGCGTGGCTAGGATTAAAGCATTGCTATTTGATTTAGATGGCGTCATTGTTTCCACCGAAAAAAATCACTTTGAAGCTTGGCGAGAAACAGCAAGTAAACTAGGTATTTCCTTTTCTGAGCATGACAACGAAGCATTAAAAGGGGTAAATCGGGTAGATTCCTTGAAGCAAATACTTAGCCATGGAAATAAAACAGTAAGTGATGAAGAATTCGAATCGTTACTTGTTTTTAAAAATGACATGTATTTAGATTCCATCACCACATTATCTAAGGCTGATTTGTTGCCGGGTGTGCATGAGCTTTTACTTCATGCTAAATCCATGGGGATAAAAATTGGTTTAGGATCATCCAGTAAGAATGCTCCGATAATTTTAAACCGTTTAGGAATCACTGATTTATTTGACGTAATAATTGATGGCAATGGAGTTACACATCCCAAGCCTAATCCTGAGGTGTTTTTGAACGGGGCCAAGGCCTTGCAACTTTCTCCATCAGATTGCTTAGTATTTGAAGATGCCTCTAGTGGCGTTGCAGCAGCAAAAGCCGGAGGTTTTATGGCAATAGGAGTTGGTAACCCAATGCTGAAAGGGGTGGCTGATGTATATTTTAATGAATTGACAGAATTTAGGTTAGAAGAGTATGCGTAATTTATTTGAGATCGATGCGTGGAAAATTATTGAGCAAAAGTTCGATCCAAGCAAACAAAAACAAGCGGAAAGTATTTTTAGTATTGGCAACGGAGCCTTTGGTCAACGAGCCAATTTTGAGGAAAAATATAGCGGAGATTCCCTTCAGGGAAGCTATGTTGGAGGTGTATATTACCCAGATAAGACACGAGTAGGTTGGTGGAAAAATGGGTACCCAGAATATTTTGCGAAAGTTCTCAATGCATGCAATTGGATTGGTATCAACATCGAAATTGATGGCGAATTATTAGATCTTAATGTGCAAAAACCCAGCACATTTTATCGTGAATTGGACATGCAAACCGGTGTGCTCACACGTCGTTTTAAAGTGAAATTTGCTCAGGGTAAAGAAATTCAAGTGGAGTCAATTCGCTTTTGTTCCATGGATGATGATGAATTAGCGGCAATTCAATATACTGTAACGCCTTTAAATTTTAGCGGGAATATTAAGTTTACTCCGTATCTGGATGGGAAAGTTCATAACCATGATTCCAATTATGATGAGTTTTTCTGGGAAGAAGATAGCCATAAGGTGGATATCAAAAAAGCATACATCTGTACCAGAACCAAGAAAACAAATTTTAGCGTCGCAACGGCTATGCGGTTCTCCTTTTGGAGAAATGAGGAATTGCTTAACATTCATCCAAACATCTCTTCAAGTGATTTTTATGTTGAGAATAATTTCGAACATTTCGTAGAGCAAGGGAATGCCTATACGCTCAAGAAATATGTGAGTATTGTATCAACGGTCCATCATTCCGAATTCTCGATTATCCCAAGAGCCATTAATAAAGTTAGAGAGGCTTATGTTTCAGGGTTTAATTCCTTGTTAGACGTACACAAAACTGCTTGGAAAAATATTTGGAGTAAAGCCGATGTCGTGATCGAGGGAGATGTGGCATCTCAACAAGGCATTCGCTTCAATATTTTTCAGTTATACCAAACCTACACTGGAAAACATGCCCAATTAAACATTGGACCTAAAGGCTTTACAGGAGAGAAATATGGAGGGGCTACTTATTGGGATACGGAGGCATATTGTTTGCCTTTTTATTTGAAAACTGCCGAGCCCGGAGTGGCAAAACAGTTGTTGGTGTATCGGTTCAATCAATTGGATCGCGCCATCGAAAACGCTGAGAAACTTGGTTTTAAAAACGGTGCTGCCTTGTATCCCATGGTTACCATGAACGGTGAAGAATGTCACAATGAATGGGAAATCACCTTCGAGGAAATCCATAGGAATGGGGCTATTGCCTTCGGGATTTATAACTACGTTAGGCATACAGGAGATTCCGACTATCTCAAAGATAAAGGTAGAAAGGTCTTGAATGGTATCGCTAGGTTTTGGGCACAGCGTTTCAATTGGTCGAACGACAAGAAACAGTATGTAATGCTTGGCGTGACGGGACCTAATGAGTATGAAAATAACATTAATAACAACTGGTACACCAACTATATCGCCAAATGGTGCATCGAGTACGCGTTGAAATGTGAGTCTGAATTTGCTTCAGAAACCAACCCGCTATTGAGTGAAAAGGAATGTGCTGATTGGAAACATATTGCTGAAAATGTATATTTCCCTAAACTCCAAGGGACGCGTGTATTCTTACAGCAGGATGGCTTCATGGACAAAGAGCAATTAAGTGTGGCAGATATTCCAGTATCTGAACGTCCGATAAATCAGCATTGGAGTTGGGATCGGATCCTACGTTCCATCTTCATTAAACAAGCAGATGTA
>JAIXRD010000163.1 GCA_027485365.1 Cryomorphaceae bacterium
ATTGCGGATTGTCGCAATTTTATTAATATTTACGCTGAGTTTCGTCACGTGATTTTTGTTCAAAATTACAAACTCTACGCGGAATTCCATACCTTTGCAACCGGTCATGCGTGCGCTAGAAATCCTTTCTGAAGAAATTCCTCCCTTATTGCATACAGATTCGGGTGAAAAAGTCATGCTTTGGATGGATGAATTCAAGGTCAGCCACTTGCCTGTTTTGAAAAATGGCAATTTTGTTGGCTTGGTATCTGAATCTGCGGTTCTTGATCACTTAAATCTTGAATCGGACTTGGATCATTTATTTGACCATTTACCAAGACCTTTTGTCAATCAAAATGCGCATTTGTACGACATTCTGCTTAAAATGTCTTCCGAGAAACTCTCCGTGCTTCCCGTATTAAACGACAATGAAGAATACTTGGGATGCATTTCGGTTTACGGCATCATGTCGGTGCTCTCGGATTTTGGAAGTTTGAAAGAACATGGTGGTATCTTGGTGCTTGAAATGAATCAGTCAGATTATAGCTTAGCACAAATTGCACAAATCGTTGAAAGTAACAATGCAAAAATTTTAAGCTCGTACATTACTTCCAATGAAGAATCTACCAAAACCGAAGTTACCTTAAAAATCAACACCTCTAATTTATCGTTCATTATTCGAACCTTTGAGCGTTATGATTATCAAGTAAAAGCCGCTTTTCAAGACAAGGATGCGGATGAGGATTTACGCAATCGATTCGATGCCCTTATGAACTTTATGAAATTCTAAATGAAACATGTAGCGATTTTTGGGATGAAATTTACGCGGCAAAGCCTAGACTATCTTCACCAGGTACACGCCGAATGTCAAAAACGGGGTTGGAATGTGGTCATGGAGCATGATATGCTGAATCACCTGAAATCCAAATATGATTTTTCCTTGCCCTGTACAACCTATGCTAACGATCAAGATTTTAAAAAAGGCATCGACTATATGATATGTCTTGGGGGCGATGGCTCATTCCTTCGAGCGGTACGTTTCGTTCGCGATTCTGGTGTTCCGATTCTAGGGATTAATACAGGGAGGTTAGGGTTCTTGTCAAACATCTCAAAAGAGGCCATAGGTGAAACGTTTCAACTGTTGGAGGATAAGAAATACGAATTTCAGAAACGATCGCTTATCCGAGTAAGAACCCAAGATGAGTTGTTTGGTTTAGAGAACTTCGCCTTAAATGAATTGACGATTTCAAAAAAAGATACTTCTTCCATGATTACCGTGCATGCAAAATTGGATGGTAAATACCTGAATTCTTATTGGGCGGATGGTTTGATTGTTTCTACCCCAACAGGTTCTACCGGTTACAACCTAAGTTGCGGAGGTCCGATCATCACACCGGGATGTCAAGTGCACATCATTACCCCAATTGCTGCACATAATTTAAATGTACGCCCAGTGGTCGTTCCAGATCATATGCCGATCGATTTAACCCTAGAGAGTCGCGACCGAACATGCCTTGTGAGTTTAGATGGAGTCACAAAAAATATTAAACAAGGAGAAGAAATCCGTGTGACCAAGGCAGAGTTTCTAATTAATGTGATTAAATTTGAACATACGAACTTCTTAGATACCATTCGCAATAAAATGTACTGGGGAGTTGATAATCGAAATTAACTTATGAAAAAAATGATCGTTTTAACAGGCGCTGTCCTGTTCGCTTTTACAGCCCTTGCGCAAAAGAAAGCAAAGAAAGTAGTTCTGAAAAATGAAATTGATTCCGTTTCTTATTTGATGGGAGTTAACATCGGAAGCAGCCTAGGCAAAGAAATGAGTGAGGCTAATTTTGAATTGATAATTCAAGGGTTTCGCGACGCTGTGGCGAAAGGTCGTTTGGTTTGTCAAGACAGTACCGATGTAATTTTATCCACGTACTTTCAAGAAAAGGCCATGATTAAACAGGCCGAAGAAGACAAGAAGAGTGAAGTGTACAAAGTGGCTGGCGAAAAGTTTCTTGCAGATAACGGTAAAAAACAAGGCGTAGTTACCACCTCATCCGGTTTGCAATATCAAGTAATTAAAGAAGGAGATGGAGTTCATCCAACGGCAGAATCTACCGTTAAGGTGCATTATCACGGCACTACCATTGAAGGCATAGTATTTGATAGTTCGGTAGAACGAGGTGAACCGATTGAGTTTCCTTTGAATCAGGTAATTCCAGGATGGACCGAAGGTGTTCAGTTAATGTCAAAAGGAGCGAAATATAAGTTTTTCATTCCTCAAGAATTGGCATACGGCTCTTCGTCTCCAACACCAGTTATTACACCGTATTCTTGTTTAGTATTTGAAGTTGAATTATTAAGTTTTGAATAATATGAAGCGTATATTTTTATTAGCAGCGTTAGCATGGACCGTATTGGTTCAAGCACAAACTCCAAAATTAACAGATGGACTTTATGTAAAGTTCAATACAACGAAAGGTGACATCATTTGTCAATTGTACTATGAAAAAGTTCCAATGACTGTTGGGAATTTTGTTGGCCTAGCTGAAGGTAAGTTAACGGTAGATACAACCAAGGTAACGAAACCGTTTTTCAATGGCTTGAAGTTTCATCGTGTGATTGCTGATTTCATGATTCAAGGTGGAGATCCACAAGGGAATGGAATGGGCGGACCAGGATATAAATTCTTCGATGAAATTGATACGTCACTCAAGCATTTAACTCCAGGTATTTTATCTATGGCGAATTCTGGACCCAATACCAACGGAAGTCAGTTTTTCATTACGCACAAGGCAACTCCATGGTTGGATGGAAAGCATACCGTGTTTGGTAAGGTGGTTCAAGGTCAGGACGTGGTGAATGCAATTGCTCAAAATGATGTAATGAACAGCGTAACAATTATTCGAGTAGGTAAGGCTGCACAAGCTTTTAATGGTCAAGCTTCATTTGATGCAAAATACCTGAAATTAATAGAAGCGGAAAAAGCAAAACAAGCTGCTTATGCTAAAATTGCAGCAATGAACGATGTAGACTACAATGCAGATTTCAAAAAGCGTGTGTCCGCCAAAGATAAAAGTGAAGGATTAACCCAAACAGCCAGTGGCTTGATTTATGTGATTCAGAACCCAGGTGAAGCGTATAAAGGAGAAATGGGTGCCAAGATGTCTTTGCATTACAGAGGAACGTTCTTTGCTACTGGAGAGAAATTTGATGCATCCTATGACAGAAACGTACCAATGGATTTCAACTATCAAGTTCAACGAATGATTCCTGGCTTTGAAGAAGGATTAAAACTTATTGGTAAAGGAGGTAAAGCTACATTGTACATTCCATATCGTTTAGCGTACGGCGCACAGGGGAATCCAAGAATTCCAGCTTATTCAGACCTTGTGTTTGAAATAGAAATTGTAAACCTTGAGGCACCGCAAAAAACACCAGTAATCGAAGAGCATCATGACCATGACGGACATGACCACAAGCATTAACGAAGTATAGTAACTTTTATAAGAATAAGCATCCTTCCAATGAAGGGTGCTTTTTTTTGATAAACGTTGGTTAAAATG
>JAIXRD010000070.1 GCA_027485365.1 Cryomorphaceae bacterium
AAGTATTACATGATTTATTGGGAGAAATAATGTTTAGAAAACCGAATGCAAATAGCGACAAGGTAACTGCGAAAAAGCAACTTGGACAACATTTTTTAACCGATAAGGGCATTGCACAAAAAATTGGCGATTTACTTGTTGATGATTTGGATGGGGTTATAGAAATAGGACCGGGTATGGGCGTCATGACCACTTCCTTGTTTGAAAAATGGGGCAATAAATTGGCGGTGATAGAAATTGATAAAGAGTCATGTGATTATTTAGGACGTCAAGAATGGGCTGAGGGATTGAAGGTCATAGAGGGAGATTTTCTAGAGATACCTTATACGGAATGGCCTGACGGTGAAAAATTGGCAATTATTGGCAATTATCCCTACAATATATCTACCCAAATTGTATTTAGAATGTTAGAATCGGGCAAAAGGGTAGAACAGTTTGCGGGGATGTTTCAAAAAGAAGTTGCCAAAAGATTTTGCGCTGAGCACGGCAATAAAGAATACGGAATTACGAGTGTAATTTTACAAGCATATTACAATTGTAAATATGAGTTTACGGTGAATGAGGGGTCGTTTAATCCGCCACCAAAGGTAAAGAGTGGGGTAATGAGTTGTGTTTTGAGGGATGATTTACCGCAGTGCAGTTATAAAAATTTAAAACTGGTAGTAAAGCATGGATTTTCTCAGCGGAGAAAAACGTTACACAATGCTTTAAAGCCATTGACATCAGCCAACAGCAATTTTGTGATACCAGAAAAATGGCAAGGCAAAAGGGCAGAGCAATTAAGTGTTGAAGAATTTATAGAATTGTCAATTTTTTTCGAAAAGTCAACTCATTGAATTATAGATAATTAATTATTTGTTAATTTTTTTTTGTGGTGAAATTATATAAAACTTAAAAAAAACATTGAAAAATTCCCCCAACTAATGGCAGATATAAGTAAATTTGCCCTACTAAAAACCCTTTTTTGGTTTAGAAAGATGAAGCTTAATCTATTTGGAGTTAAAAGTAACTCATTGTTTAAGAAAACATTGGCAATTTTTGGGCTAATGTTAACGCCAATATTTTTATTGGCAGCTGATGACGTGGTAGCACCACCTACTGAATTTAATCCTATGGCATGGGACTGGTCGAGTATTTTGATCTTAGTTTTGGCTATTTTAATTATTTTGGTAATTGCACGATCCTTTGACATTGGCAGTTTGACTGAAAAGATCACTGGGAAAACCATTGTGAGTTGGAACAACGTAAATGCTTGGGCAGGGATTATTTTCCTTGTGGTAGGCTTGATTGGTGTTTGGTATGAAATGAAAATACATGGCAAATACCTAAAATTAGGTGATTCTGCCTCAGCACATGGTGAAACCTTGGATTCTATGTTCTATTGGACATTCGGTTTTACCTTCTTTGTATTTGTAGTAACAGAGATATTGTTATTCTATTTCATGTTTAAATACAAGTATGACAAAAACCGCAAAGCAGCTTATTTCTTCCACAATAATAAATTGGAAATTATTTGGACAATTGTACCTGCAATTGTTTTAACCTTTTTGGTTTTACGCGGGTTCAGCACTTGGACAAAGATTACAACTGATATCGACAAAAACAGCGAGGAGATTGAAGTATTTGCTTATCAATTTGGTTGGAAAGCACGTTACTCAGGTGATGATAAACAATTGGGAACTGCCAATTTTAATTTTATTTCTGGTACAAATCCTTTAGGAGTTGCTGAAGACAGCGCGGTTTCATCACTAGTGAATGAATTGAATGGTGAAATCAAAAAGTTGGAAATTATTAAAGCTTCAATTGAAGATTCTTCTAAATTGTGGAAAGCGCAATACGATAGATATGTTTCAACTGGAATGAGTAATTCATATCCTGAGGAATTCAAACAAATGAAATCGAAATACAATGATTTGATTTCAGGAGCATATGAACGTCAATTAGAAAAAGACATCAAACGTAAAAATACAGCGATCAAGCGTATAGCAGCTTATCAAAAAGACCATGAAACATTCAATGGTACTGCGAAAGACGATAAAATTACTACTGAAATTGTACTTGTGAAGAACAAGCCATATATCTTTAAATACAGAGCAAGAGATGTAATTCACTCAGCATATATGCCTGAGTTTAGAGCACAAATGAACTGTGTACCAGGTATGCCAACCAGTTTTGCTTTTACTCCAATCAAAACCACTGAGGAAGCAAGAGCGTCTAAAAATGACCCTGAATTTGATTTCTATCTATATTGCAATAAAATTTGTGGTGCAGCGCATTACAACATGAAAATTAAAATTACCGTTGTAGGTAGCGAGGCAGAGTACAAAACTTGGTTGGCAACACAAACTCCGTTTGTGGCTCCACCAGCAGCACCCGCAGCTCCAACATCACCAAAAGCCGATTCTACTGCGGTGAAACAAGGGACAGTAGTTAAAAATTAACAAATTATTTTAGAAAAAGAATATGAGCACAGCAGCTTTACACGCAGAGCACGATTCACATCACCACGACCATAAGGAGAGCTTCATTAGTAAGTATGTCTTCTCTATGGATCACAAGATGATCTCAAGACAATTCCTGATTACAGGTATTATTATGGGTCTTGTTGGTATGGGAATGTCTTTATTATTCCGTTTGCAATTGGCATGGCCCGATGAACAATTTGGAATTTTAGAAACCTTGTTAGGAAAATGGGGTAAAGATGGTAAGATTGATCCTAATTTTTATATGGGATTGGTTACCATTCATGGTACAATCATGGTATTCTATGTACTAACAGCGGGTTTAAGTGGTACCTTTAGTAATTTACTCATTCCGTTGCAATTAGGTGCAAGAGATATGGCTTCTCCGTTTATGAATATGTTGAGCTATTGGTTCTTCTTTTTGTCTTCGGCGGTGTTGTTGACTTCTATATTTGTAGAAACTGGTCCAGCATCTGCAGGTTGGACAGTTTATCCGCCATTGTCAGCTTTAGAAAAAGCGGTACCAGGTTCAGGCTTGGGAATGACACTTTGGTTAGTAGCAATTGCATTATTCATTGTTTCTTCATTATTGGGTGGTATCAACTACATTTCAACCGTGTTGAACATGCGTACCAAAGGAATGAGCATGAACAGAATGCCATTAACTATTTGGGCGTTTTTCTTCACCGCTATTTTGGGTGTATTGTCGTTTCCAGTATTATTGGGTGCTGCATTGTTCCTAATATTTGATAGAAGTTTTGGTACTTCTTTCTATTTGAGCGATATTTATTTGGAGGGAGTTGGTGCATTAGAAAACATTGGTGGTAGCCCTGTTTTGTATCAGCATTTATTTTGGTTCTTAGGTCACCCTGAAGTTTATATCATTTTGATGCC
>JAIXRD010000005.1 GCA_027485365.1 Cryomorphaceae bacterium
AAATCTTGTAAAAATCCTTCAACGAGGTCCGTCCTTCAAAGGCAAAAGAACCATCTTCCATCTTTTTATAATCTACTTGTTCGTCATCAAATTCATCCGTAATGTCGCCAACAATTTCTTCCAAAATATCCTCCAGAGTAACAATACCACTTGCTCCTCCATACTCATCAACAACTACAGCTAAATGCATTTTCATGCCGCGGAACTCTTGCAAGAGGTCATCTATTTTCTTGTTTTCAGGGATAAAATATGGTTTACGAATAAGATCCAACCAAGGAAATTCATCTGATTCTTTCAAATGTGGTAATAGGTCCTTAATGTATAAAATCCCTATCACATTATCGGCGCTTTCCTTATGTATCGGAATGCGAGAATAACCAAATTCCAAGACAAATTCAATCACCTTAGAAAAGGCTATGTTGTTTGGAATCGAAGACATTTCAATCCGTGGTGTCATAATTTGAACAGCCTCTGTTTTTCCAAACTTTACAATCCCTTCCAATAGTTTTTGTTCATCTCCCGAGGAATTCTCATCGCTTGTTATGGCAATCGCTTGCTCCAATTCATAGGATGATATATGAACATTTTTACCTCCGATTCTACCAATGAAACTTGTTCCGTTCACTAAAAGCGCTTTTAACCAAGAAATTGGGGGTGTTTTTCGAATCACATCGATTGGTAGCGCCATAAATCGGGTAACTTTGGAGGCGTTGTTCGCTCCATAAATCTTAGGGATTACTTCTCCGGTAATCAAAATCAACAAGGTGATTCCAAAAATTTCAACCAATAATTTTGATACTTCGCTGTAGCCTTCCATCATCTTATTTAAGATGAGGGTGGACAAGATTACAATGCCCACATTGACGAAATTGATGGAAATCAAAAGCAATGCTATGAGCTCTCTTGGTTTGGATAAGAGGTCAAGTATGATGTTGGATATCCGAGAATTCTCAGATTTCAAGCGATCTTTTTCCTGCGGATTAAGTGAGAAAAATGCAGATTCAGAGCTGGTAGTTATAGCAGCCAAGATGAGCAAGAATACAATAATTGAGGTGTAAATAGTTTCCGTATTTGTCCACGATACTTGGGCCAACAACGGCCTTATGGGGGAAGGGTCAGGCATACTATAAATTAAAATGGAGTTTCATCTTCGGGTTTTGCACTAAATCCGGCAGTATCTGAAGGCGGAGTCGAAATCGGATCTTTTGGATACGGATTGTTCGTCTTTGGCTCATTATCGGGCCTTGATAAAATGGTCATTTCCTCCCCAACTACTTCAGTAACGTATCTGGTATTTCCTTCACGATCTTGATAGGAACGTTTTTTCAACTTACCTTCCACATATATTTTGGTTCCTTTGTGCAGATATTTCTCTGCTACTTCGGCTAGCCCTCTCCACAAAACGATATCATGCCAATCGGTATTTTCTTTTTTCTCACCCGTCTGCCGATCCGTGTAAGATTCAGATGTAGCGATAGGAAAAGAGGCCAAAACACCACCGTTTTCGAAGTGACGTATCTCAGGATCTTTTCCCAAATTACCGATCAAAATAACCTTATTTACACTGCCGCTCATTGCTGCTATTTTTGTCTAAATTACTATTTTTTTCCTTTGAACGAACGCTTCGCTTTAGATGATGGTTGGTTTTCTGCGATACTTAGGCATTCTTCCAAGGTTAGGGTGCTGGGTTCTGTTCCTTTCGGAAGTTTAAAATTATCCTTTCCGATTTTCAAATAAGGACCATACTTTCCATTCAGTACTAAAACATCCGGCCGATCTTCGAACGATGCGAGCGTTTTATTGGCTTCGCTTGTTTTTTTCTCTTGAATCAACTCAAGTGCGCGTTCAAATGTCAACTCCATTAAATCTTCTTCTTTTGGAATTGAAACAAACAATTTACCCAATTGAACATAGGGACCAAACCTACCCGAATTCACCTTTACCGCCTCACCGTCTAATTCACCAACAATTCGAGGTAATTTAAACAATTCCAACGCCTCTTCAAGTGAAACGGTAGCAATGGACTGACTTTTCATCAAGGAGGCGAAGGCTGGTTTTTCTCCATCCACTTGTTCGTCCCCAATTTGAATCATCGCTCCAAATTTACCCATCCGTGCAATAACTTTTCGTCCGGATTTGGGATCTACTCCTAATTCTCGTTCCCCGGTAACACGAGCAGAGGTTTCCATGGTTTCCTCAACGGTTGCATGAAATGGCGCATAAAAAAGTTTTAACATTTCGTTCCATTTCACTTTACCCTGAGCAATTTCATCGAAGGCCTCTTCTACACGAGCTGTAAATTGATAATCCATAATTTTAGCGAACTGTTGCTCAAGAAAACTAGTAACAAGTACACCAATATCTGTTGGTACCAACCTATTTTTGTCAGCCCCGACCGTTTCTGATTTATCAAGCTTCGAAAGGTCATTTCCTTTTAACTTAAACTGCACATACGGACGTTGAACTCCATCGCTTTCATTCTTAGCAACATATCCGCGTTTTTGAATTGTTGAAATCGTTGGCGCATAGGTTGATGGCCGTCCAATTCCAAGCTCTTCCATTTTCTTTACAAGACTTGCTTCGGAGTACCTTGAAGGACTTCGTGTGAAGCGTTGTGTTGATAACACATCCAATACTTCAATGCGTTCACCTTTTTCTACTTTAGGTAACATGCCCTCCTCTTCTTCTTCCTCTTCTAAATTAGTTACCGCATAAACCTTCAAAAATCCATCAAATACGATAACCTCTCCCTTAGCAGTAAAAACTAAGTCATTTGGTGCACCCGATAACTTAACCGTAGGTTTTTCAAGTTTCGCATGAGCCATTTGACTTGCCAAGGTTCGTTTTCGAATGAGGTCATACAGTTTTTGTTCATCTCTATTATCCGAAACTTGTGTAGCCGCAAAATTTGATGGCCTTATCGCTTCGTGCGCTTCTTGTGCAGATGCAGACTTGGTTGCATACTTTGATGGATTAGAATAATGCGCACCAAAGCTTGAAATAATCTCATCTGCAGCCCCTTTTAGTGCGGTTTCAGATAAATTCGTGGAGTCCGTTCTCATGTAAGTAATGTGTCCTGCTTCATACAACTTTTGAGCTACAGACATGGTTCTAGAAACCGAGAACCCTAACTTTACCGAGGCCTCCTGTTGTAAGGTAGAGGTAGTAAACGGAGCAGAAGGCGTTCTTTTCGTTGGTTTTGTTTCAATGGAATCAACAGTTAGGCTTCTTCCTTTCATTGCATTTAAAAACTCCTCGACCTCCTTAGCATCTTTGAAATTATGATCTAATTCTGCATTGAGCAATCCGTTTTTTGACTTCAAGTTAGCTACCGTCTTAAAAAATGAGTCGGCAAGAAACGATTGAATTTCTGCTTCACGCTCAGTAATAAGCCGTACAGCTACAGACTGCACCCTTCCGGCGGATAAGCTTGGACGTACTTTCCTCCACAATACAGGCGATAACTCAAATCCGACGATGCGGTCTAAAATTCTTCGTGCTTGTTGGGCATCTACCAGGTCTTGATCTATTTTCCTTGGATTTGCAATGGCTTTTTGAACTGCGGTTTTGGTGATTTCATTGAATGTGATGCGATGCGTATTTTCATGTTTTAACCCTAAGGTTTCAAATAAATGCCATGAAATCGCCTCTCCTTCGCGGTCCTCATCCGTTGCTAGCCATATATAATCTGCATTTTTTGCTAATTTCTTCAACTCAGCCACCAAGGGCTTCTTATCAACAGACACTTCATAGTTCGGTATGAATTCATTGTCAATTTCAACCGATAATCCTTTCTTAGCTAAATCTCTGATGTGACCAAAACTAGATTTTACCGTGTAATCTGCTCCTAAATATCCTTCAATAGTTTTGGCTTTTGCTGGAGACTCGACGATGACTAAGTTTTTTGACATAGGGTTCAATATTTGCGACAAATTTATAACTAAAACCATGCAATGCACGGATTGTTTTTTTTAATTATTTCTGCCACTATATATTTAACCTATGGTTAAGTGGCAAGATATTTTTTTATTAAATCATCTTAAATTATAAAACATGACATTTTGACACTGTGCTATATTGTGGTAATTTTGTACCATGCAGCATGATAAAACATCCAATGAACCCCTAACAGAGGACCGTCAAGGAGAAGTGTTATTACAAAATACCATTGACCCGAATAACACTCAAAAGAAATTGTACTTAGAAAGCTACGGCTGTCAGATGAATTTCTCTGATAGCGAAGTTGTTGCTTCAATCCTTGCGCAAGATGGTTATGCAACCACACGTAATATTGCGGAGGCTGACTTAGTATTGATAAACACCTGCTCTATTCGAGATAATGCAGAACAACGCGTAAGAAATAGACTGACAGAATTCCAGCATCACAAACAGCAAAATCCAGAATTGGTCGTTGGAATTTTAGGATGCATGGCTGAGCGCCTCAAAAAAAACTTACTTGAAGAAGAAAAATTAGTAGATATTGTTGCTGGGCCAGATGCATACCGTGACTTACCGAACCTAATTTCGGAGGTTGGAACTGGACAAAAGGCTGTAAATGTGCTACTCTCACGGGAGGAAACCTATGCCGATATTTCCCCTGTTCGATTAGATCAAGGAGGGATTTCTGCCTTTGTAACCATTATGAGGGGCTGTGATAACATGTGCTCGTTTTGTGTAGTTCCTTTTACCCGTGGGAGAGAACGGTCAAGAGACCCGAAATCGATTGTAGCGGAATGTCACGATTTGTTCAATAAAGGATACCGTGAAGTAACCTTACTGGGGCAAAATGTTGATAGTTATCGTTGGAACTTAAGTTCGAAAGGAGAGCTAAAAAACCCAACGGAGGAGGCTATGAATTTTGCGCAACTTCTTCAAGCGGTTGCAAATGTTTCCCCCTTACTTAGGGTTCGATTTAGTACGTCCCATCCGAAGGATATGACAGATGACGTATTAGAGGTTATTGCTTCAAACCACAACGTTTGCAATTATATTCATTTACCGGTGCAGTCTGGTAATACAGCGGTATTATTCCGAATGAATCGGGGCTACACGAGGGAATGGTATTTAGAGCGCATAGAGGCCATTCACCGAATTATACCAGACTGTGCGATTTCGACAGATATTATTACCGGGTTTTGCGGCGAAACGGATGCAGAACATCGCGATACAGTTTCCCTAATGGAAAAGGTTCAATTCGACTACGCTTACATGTTTAAGTATTCTGAACGTCCAAAAACATTAGCAGAACGCAAATTTGAAGATGATGTGCCTGAAGAAATAAAAGGTAAACGCCTTACTGAAATTATTGAATTGCAAACTGCGCATAGCCTTGCCGCGAATGAACGACAAGTTGGAACGATTCAAGAAGTACTCGTTGAGGGGCCTTCCAAGCGGTCTGAATTACAATTTTGCGGAAGGAATTCAAGAAACTCCATGGTTGTATTTGATCGTAAACAAGCGGAAAAAGGCAGTTATGTGCAGGTAAAAATTACAGGATGTACTTCAGCGACCTTGTTTGGAGAACTGATCGATTAAGCAACTTATAATGAATCTACAACAAATAAAACAACGGTTTGGAATTGTTGGAAATGCGTCTCCATTAAATCGGGCGTTGGAAGTTGCTGCCCAAGTGGCACCAACAGACCTATCCGTTTTAGTTACTGGGGAAAGCGGAACGGGTAAAGAGATTATTCCTCAGGTAATCCATCAATTGAGTTCGCGTAAGCACAAGGAATATATTGCGGTTAATTGCGGCGCCATTCCAGAAGGAACAATTGATTCTGAATTATTTGGCCATGAAAAAGGATCCTTTACGGGGGCTGCTGGAAGCAGACAGGGATACTTTGAAGTGGCTAACGGAGGAACTATATTTTTGGATGAGGTAGCTGAATTACCTATGCAAACTCAAGTCCGTTTGTTGCGCGTACTTGAAACAGGTGAATTCCTTCGGGTTGGTGCTTCTAAATCGCTTAAAACAAATGTGCGTGTAGTTGCAGCAACGAACGAAA
>JAIXRD010000075.1 GCA_027485365.1 Cryomorphaceae bacterium
AACCTTAATTACCATCGATGTAAATGAGGAATTACAGGCTCGAGTGCAAGGGTATTTTAATGATTCAAGTTACAAGGGTCAAATTGATTACCGCATTGGTGATGCCATGGAGTTAATTCCTACTTTACCAGAAATGTGGGATTTAGTGTTCATTGATGCCGATAAAAAAAACTATTTAAATTATTACGACTTAGTCATTGAACGAATGAATCCGGGAGGAATCATTTTAGCGGATAACATTCTATGGTCCGGGAAGGTGATTGACGAAGGAGCACAAGACCGTGAAACTGTTTTATTGCGTAAGTATAATGAACGAATTCAAGCCGACGAACGGGTAGAGAATATCTTGTTACCAATTCGCGATGGAATCATGGTGGCTCGAAAAAAATGAAAAGAACACTAATTAAAACGGCCGACGGTTCCTACACCTTGTATGTTCCAGAGCTTGACGAGCATTACCATTCTATTCACGGGGCGCTTCAAGAAGCAAATCACGTGTTTATTCAGCATGGACTAGAACCCATTAAGGATAGTTCCTCGATTCGTGTGCTGGAGATGGGCTTGGGTACTGCGTTAAATGCGTACTTGAGTTATCAATGGGCAAGAAAAAACAACATTACGCTTTGGTATAGTGGGGTGGAGGCCTATCCGGTTGAGGGAGAGATTATATCCACATGTTTAAAAGAAATTGGGGTTAATCAAGTACAGGATTTGCATTTTTTTAGCGAATTCGTTTATGGTTCAACTCAGGGGTTGGACAGCTTTACCCTAGAACCAATTCATGCTTTTTGGGCGGATATTAATTTCAAAGAAACCTATGATGTCGTTTTCTATGATGCGTTCGGTCCGAGAGCTCAAAGCGAATTATGGACCTTGGCTAATTTTCAAATAGCCTTTGATGCCTTAAAGTCAGGCGGGACCTTGGTTACCTATTGTGCCAAAGGACAAGTAAAGCGTGATTTAAAATCGGTAGGGTTTACAGTTGAATCCAGACCGGGGCCTCCAGGGAAACGCGAAATGACGGTTGCTCATAAGTCTTAACATTCTTTAAGATTGATTTTTTTATTAAATGAATTGCGACAATTACATTTGCTACACTATTCATAGTAGTTAGGTTTAATTGGTTTAGGAAAGCCGTTGATTCGTCAACGGCTTTTTTTATGGAACCTTTATAAATTGTTATTTTTGATTTTCCAAGTTAAAATCTTTGGATTCTACGTTGAACAAATACACTCAGTATATTGAATAGAGTTCATTTTTCGTCCTTAGATACCTTGCGTTTTTTTGCGTTCTTTAAGGTGTTTCTTTTGCATATTCCGTTGGATGGTTTATTTCCTTTTTTTTCTAAGATTAAGGCGGGAGGTGGAATTGGGGTATCGTTTTTCTTTGTACTCAGCGGGTTTTTAATAACATATTTGTTGCTACAAGAGAAAACAGCAAATAATCGAATAGACCTTTTTAAATTTTATAAACGGAGGGCGTTTAGGATTTGGCCGCTTTATTTTTTGTTAGTCGGAATCGTATTTATCCTGCCGTATGATATTAAACAGGATTTAGGGCTGCACATGGTTGGTGGAGGGTATGAATTAGACTGGCGATACAGCTTTACTTTTTTAGAAAATTATAAAATGATCCAAATGGATCTCTTCCCTAAAACCACACCCCTTTCTGTTTTCTGGTCTTTGTGTATTGAAGAACATTTTTACCTAGTTTGGGGATTGGTATTTTACTTTGTTCCGATTAAACATTTAGGAAAGTTTTTTCTGTTCAGTATTTCCTTGGCTTGGATAGCGCGTGGAATCGAATGGCATTGGAGCCATAATTTGAATATTCAAACCAATGACTTATTTACAAATCTTGATTATTTTTCTATTGGTGCATATTTAGCTTTCTTTTTTGTAAAGAAGGGACGGATATTTATTCCATATTCCTTTTGGTCAAATCGACTGATTCAAGTCCTTTCACTGGTTGTGCTGCTGCTCTTATTGATATATCAAAATGCCTATATGCCAAGTAGTTCAGTCTGGCTATTTCTTTTCTGGCCAACATGGATTGCGATTGTTTTTACCCTGATTATTGCCTTGTTTATTTGTCCAAACAGTAAAATATTCGTTAACATACGAATCCTAGATTACTTGGGCCAACGCAGTTTTGGGCTTTATGTATTCCATATCATTGCCATTCATATGGGGTATCAGTACTGTTTAAAACATCACATTAGTATTGATGATACTCCTACGCTCTTATTGTTTATTGGATACTCCTTCGGGGCTTCAGCCTTACTAAGCATTTTGTCATATCGCTTCTTCGAATTGCCTTTTTTGCGCTTGCGAGAGCGTTTAGCTTAATTCAAGGAATTGTTTGCTGTAATCCTTGTATGCGTTTCGTAATTGCTGTAATACGAGCGCCGTGGCTCCCCAAATCCAGTGCGGTCCGTGGGAGAATCCAGGGACTTCGCGGGTGAATAGCGAGTTTACTTCAATTTCTAGTTTGCGGTGTTCAATGGGGAGTTGATGGGCGAGTGCGTCCAAGCTTAAGGGGATAATTTGCTGAACTTCTCGTTCATTGTGAATGGTTATCGGCTGGGTATCGTGATAAAAGAAATAAGGAGTCATCTTAAAATTCGATACCGGAATATAAACCGGACTCAAACTTCGGATGAATTCACCCTCGTGCATCGGAATCCCCACTTCTTCAAAACATTCTCGTCGTGCGGTATATATTAAATCCGGGTCATCTGCTTCCATTTTACCGCCTGGAAAGGCAATTTGACCGCTGTGTTTTCCTTGGTATTCACTTCGTTGAATCAGATAAATCGAAAGTTTACCCGCTGCACAAGGATAGCAATGAATACCTACAGCGGATTCCCGCGGGGATTTCATGATTTTTAAGGCTTCACTCGATCGAGTGCGTCCCATCGGGAGCATCGGCAAGTGGTCATCTTCCGTGAGTTCAATGTGCTTGAAATACGAAATGAAGTCCATCTATTCTAATCGAAATGTTGTAAGATGCGTTTGAAATCATCCGCAAGATAGGCATTGGCAATTTCTGATCCATACCATTGAATGACCACAAATTCTTTTCTTCGCTGCATTACCGCGAGAAATCCATTGCCACTGGAGTAATAGTCTTCAAGTGGGTCAAGCGATAAATGATACAATTCAATTTTAAAACCATGCATGTTTTTTACTGGTTGTGGTATGCTATGCCTAAACTCACTTTGATTGTTTGATGCTTCCAGTCGATCTAAGTAATGTTGCTTCAAGGAAGCGAATTTTGTTCCCTTACCTTGTATAAAATGAACTTCATCTAATTCCTCGGAATTAAAATCCTCTATGGTCATGTATAAGCTCAACGATTCTATAGAATATCCTTGGTTCTTGCGGGCGATGCACAATGTTTTAAGGTCTGGATAAGAATACTCGTTTACCTCTTGTTTGATAAACCAACTTGACATTGGCCAAGAATGACCAAGACCATAATGCATTTTGATTTCGGGAAGGTTGTGCTTGTTTTTTACGAAGGTCCGAAGCTTAACCTCCTGGTCTCCTGCGCATGAAGTGAAGAATAAAGCAATTCCAAGAAAATAAATCCATCGCATACACAAAGTTACTATTTAATAAATAAAAGGGGCTTTTGACTTAAAAAAGAATGATTTTGAATTTAACCCCTAAAAAATAGGGGGCATGTTTAAAAATTGTCAATAAATTTTACACCTTGGATTGAAAAATTGGGGTAATTTTGTCAAAAATTAAAAATATGGCAACAAAACGACTGAATGCGTACAATGATGTGCTCAATAGAACACCGAAGTCGGTGGAATTAGACGGAAAACTTTCTGATCTTTTTGGTTCCTTGGTTTTTCACAGTGATGTAATGCGAGAATACTTGCCATCAGACACGTACAAGTCTATGATGGATGCCATTCATACGGGAGCGCGTTTGGATCGTAAATTAGCGGACCAAGTGGCTACAGCCATGAAAGATTGGGCCTTGTCTAAAGGTGCTACCCATTATACCCATTGGTTTCACCCCCTAACCGGAACAACAGCCGAAAAACACGATGCCTTTTTAAAACCCATTGGACCCGGACGAGCCATTGAACGATTTGACGGCGACATGTTGGTTCAACAAGAACCGGATGCATCTTCTTTTCCAAACGGGGGTATTCGAAATACCTTTGAAGCGCGTGGATATACCGCTTGGGATCCCTCTTCACCTGCATTTTTAATCGGAAAAACGCTTTGTATTCCAACCATCTTCATTTCATATACTGGAGAATCTTTAGATTATAAAACACCGCTACTTCGTGCCTTACATTGTATAGATAAAGCGGCAGTTGATGTATGTCAGTATTTTGATAAGAACGTAAATAAGGTAATTGCCACCTTAGGGTGGGAACAAGAATATTTTTTAGTTGATCAAGCGCTATTTAATGCACGACCGGATTTAATGATGACCGGACGCGCACTTTTTGGTCATGCCCCAGCTAAAGGACAACAATTAGAAGACCACTATTTCGGGTCAATTCCTGAGCGTGTTAATGCATTTATGCGCGAGTTTGAAATGGAATCTTTGCGTTTAGGTATTCCCGTGACAACACGTCATAATGAGGTTGCACCAAATCAATTCGAATGTGCGCCAATTTTCGAAGAGTG
>JAIXRD010000250.1 GCA_027485365.1 Cryomorphaceae bacterium
ATGCTTCTTTGAATGGTTTGTATGCACGCGTTACGGTTAACTATCAAAATATACCATGTACTTCACCGGTTGTAGCGGTACCCATTACGGTTACTCCCCTGTCTGCTCCAACAGCGAACCCTGTAAGTATCAATTGTGGTAATACAGCAACTCTTACTGCTTCTGGAAGTCCGGGTTCATATGTGTGGTATTCGGATGCGGCAGCTACGCAACAAGTGGGAACAGGAGCATCTTTTACTACCCCTGCCCTTGTAGCGAATACTACTTATTATGTAGCGTCTGCCTCCGCAGGAGGTGCAGCCGCTGGTACAGTTTATACCTTTACTAATTGTAGTGCTACGGGACAGTTTGGTCCAACCCAAGCACAGGTTAATAATGCATATGCAAGCACAAACCTCAATGGACAAGTAACATCGCAAAGTGGGGTTCAATTGTGGACCGTACCATCAACGGGTACTTATCGAATCGAGGCCTTTGGGGCACAAGGAGGTGGAAACAACCAATTTGGTAGAGGAGCGCAAATTCGTGGAGATTTTGCATTAAACGCAGGACAACAACTTAAAATTATTGTTGGTCAACAAGGAGGGCTTTATGGTTCTGGAAGTGGTTCTGGTGGTGGAGGTAGCTTCGTGGCAACTTCTGCGAATGTTCCTATGATTGTTGCCGGTGGTGGTGGAGGTCAATATGATTCGGGTTCTTCATTGTTTAATGCTCATGCAGTTACCAGTAACAATGGACAAGCAAGCGGATGTACTTCAGGTGGAGCTGGTGGAGCTGGTGGTAGCGGATGTAATAACAGCGGTGCCTCTGGTGGTGGTGGATTCAATTCCAACGGAGGAAGCGGTAGCTACGGAACAGGAGGGTTATCCTTCTCAAATGGAGGTAACGGAGGAAACCATGGTTCTAACGCTGTATGTGTTGGAGGATTTGGAGGTGGTGGCGGAACTCACGGGAACACCGGTGGCGGTGGCGGTGGCGGTGGCTACTCTGGTGGTGCAGGAGGTTTCCATAATGGATCAACCGGAAGCGGAGGCGGTGGAGGTTCCTATAATAATGGAACCAACCAAGCCAACGTTGGAGGGGTTAGAACTGGTCATGGCCTTGTAACGATAACCTCTATGTCGTCTTCTTGTGCAAGCGCAGTGGTTCCCGTAGCTGTTACAGTAAACCCACCAACATCACCAACAGCGAACCCTGTCAGTATCAATTGCGGTAATACCGCAACCTTAACGGCCTCAAATGGTTCAGGAACATATGTTTGGTATTCAGATGCGGCAGCAACGCAACAAGTTGGAACAGGTGCTTCTTTTACTACCCCAGCTCTTGTAGCGAATACCACTTATTACGTGCGCACAACTTCTGGACAAGCAGGATGTAATACCGCTTCTTTAGCAAATATTTTAAGTTCACTAAACGCAAATTCAGGGGTAATTAACGCATCGGTTCCTAATCCATACAATTTCACTATGGATGGCCCCAACGGATTGAATAGTACCTATATCAGTGATGGAGGAAATGACATGTACGATGGAGGTAACTATATCGGTACGAACCTTGGGAACAACCTTACTTACTCAGATAATACCATTACCAATTCTAATATTTTTGGTGCAGGGGGGCAGTACTTTACGAGAAAAATTAATAACATGTGGGTGTTGGCAGCCGATGTCAACAATATCTCTTCATTCCACATTACAGGAAACAATGGTGCAGATGGTTCTGGAACGTACAATGGAACCACACTATCTGTAACAGTAGGATGCCAGACTTATAAGGTAATGTTAAAGCGTGTATATAGCGCTGGAGACCCATCTATCAACCAAATGGTTATTATTCCAAATAATGCAGGAGCAACACATACGTGGGCAACCAATACAGATAATACTCAACACGATATTACAGGTTTAGCAGGAACTACCCGTTTATTCTATTTGTTATACGCTGCAGCAAGTGGCGGATACATAGACGATAACGCGGCAACGAACATAGCAACCACGTTTTTAACACAAGTGGTTGCAACAACCGCAGGTCAAGGAGCTTGTCTTTCAAATATTGTAGCCGTACCTGTTACAGTAAATTCCAACATTTCACAACCTGTTATTACAGGAACAACAGTGATTAACTGCGGAGGGTCTACAACCTTAACATCATCCTCAGGTAATAACACGGCATGGTATTCCGCAGCAGCAGGAGGTAACCTATTGGGTACGGGTTCAACGTATACCGCTTCATCGTTGGCTGCGGGTACAACAATCTATGCAGTTCAGGCAAACATGAACCAAGGAAGCCAAACCTTTAATTTCACAGGTGCACAACAAACATGGACGGTTCCTGCAGGGGTTACTTCAATTAATGTAGATGTACAGGGTGCACAAGGAGGAAATACAGGGTACGGAACTGCTGGTTTGGGCGGAAGAACTCAAGCTACGATACCGGTAACACCTGGTGCTACGGTAGTTATTAATGTGGGTGGCCAAGGTAATTATTCAACTGGTGGTTGGAATGGTGGAGGAACGCCTTACGGATGCGGTTGTGTCGGTGGTGGAGGTGGTGCCTCAGACATTCGTATTGGTGGAAATGCATT
Source organism: Cryomorphaceae bacterium (assembly GCA_027485365.1). Classification (GTDB taxonomy): domain Bacteria; phylum Bacteroidota; class Bacteroidia; order Flavobacteriales_D; family Crocinitomicaceae; genus UBA952. The sequence continues at coordinate 2,585 of JAIXRD010000250.1, forward strand.
GGCCAACCGCGCAATTGTTGCCGGTGGTGGTGGTGGTGCAGGATATTGGTGGAATTGGAATAATGATCACGGTGGACACGGCGGGGGTCTGACAGGAGAAGCAGGAAAAACAAATAATAACTACAACGCAACGTATTGCGGTCAGGGTGGAACTCAAGCTGCTGGCGGTGCGGGTGCAAATCAAGGTGGTCCGGCAGGTTCCCTTGGAAACGGTGGCGGTTCCGGATTTTATGCCGGTAGTGGTGGTGGTGGTTATTATGGTGGTGGTTCCGGATATGCTGGTGGTGGCGGCGGCGGCGGTTCTAGCTTCACGAATAATCAAGCAACCGGTGTTACGCATACCCAAGGATTTAAATCAGGAAATGGACTTGTGACAATTTCTTGGAACAGTGTAGGATGTGCTTCTACTCCTGTGGCTGTTCCAATTACTGTCAACGCCTTAGGTGCACCTTCTGCTGCGAATGCAACAATCGGTTGTGGTACCACTGCGGCATTGACCGCAGCAGGCGGCGGAGGAAATTCCTACACATGGTATACCAATGCAAATGGTACAGGTGCTGTAGGAAATACCGCAAATTTTACCACGCCTTCTCTAACTGCTAATACAACCTATTATGTGGCTTCTACCTCAGGATTAGCTGCAGGAACCGCATTTAATTTTTCAAACGCAGCGTCTACAGGTAGAACGGGGCCAACACAAGCTCAAGTAAATAGTGCCTATTCCGGTACAAACTTAGCAGGGGCAGTGACTGTAGCTACGCAAGGAATTCAAGAGTGGATTGTTCCGCAAACAGGATTATACCGAATTTTAGTCAATGGTGCTCAAGGTGGTGGAAACGGCGGACTTGGAGCACGTATGCAAGGTGACTTTAACTTAACACAAGGACAAAAATTATTTATTGCCGTTGGACAACAGGGTCTTGGTGCACAAGATGGTAATGCCTGCGGTGGTGGTGGTGGATCTTTTGTTGCAACAGGAAATGCTACTTATACCACTGCTACAGCGCTTATTGTCGCTGGGGGTGGAGGTGGAGCAAGTCCACAACAAGGCTTACCAGGCTTAATTACTACGAATGGTGGTCAGGGTGAAGGTTGTCAACCCGGAGGAACCAATGGAAACGGTGGTGCAGATGCTTCAAATTGCGGAAGCGGAACCGGAGGAGGAGGAGGTTTCTTAACCAATGGCGCCATGGGAGGAGCTTATGGTAATCAAGGTGGATACGGATTTATTTCAGGTGCTG
>JAIXRD010000243.1 GCA_027485365.1 Cryomorphaceae bacterium
GGATTTGGATAAATTTTATACCCTAGGCCATGATCAAGCACACCGGCACATCCTTCTACCGTGATTGGCAAGGTGTAAAAACCAGAACCTGCAATATTCTCAACGTACAAGGTTGCATGGTAGGTACCCGCTTGGGCAAAGGTAACTTGCGGATTCGCTTGAGTGGAATATTCAGGAGTTACTCCAGCAGAAAAAGACCAAAAATATGCGTTCGTTCCTGCCGTGCCGTCGTAGGTTAATTCAACAGGTTCACCAACACATACCGGATTTGAAAGCACAGAAAAATGAACTTCAGGTACCACTTCAGTTTGACCATCGTTGCGCGTATACCAAATGGGCGAAGTAAAGATTTCATCCCCGTCCATTTGTACGATTCGAGCATAGTAATAATACGTTTCTCCATTTTGAATGCTGTGATTGTAAGATGCCGTATTTTGTGCCCCAATTTGAGTGAGTAAGGTTGCCTGTTGCCCACTGCCCGGAACTCCATAATAAATGGAAATGTAATTGATGGCTTCAGAAATATCCAAATCGATGCAATCAATGAATATTGTAGGATTACCTGCTTGTTCAATGATGCTCCCCATCGGTTGTTCATTGATGCGGAAATCTGGTCTAAAATTCCAATCGTCGGTGGAGTAAAAATGCATTTTACGCAAGGCGTACATGATGTCATTCTTGGTAAGGTTTGGTGCTAACAAGCCCATTCTCCCCTGCTGTGAACGACCAAACACGCTGTAATGGGTGTCGTGATCTAGACCAATCCCAACATGGTATCCTTGCTTCAGTAACTGGGTATACCGCGACCAATAGGACCCTGTGGATGGATTGCTGTAGGTAAAGTTTTGTGAGAATGCAGGACCGCTACGGAATGGTAAACCTACCACTGCTTGGTCTGCATTGAAATCCCAAGGCTTGAGTATAAGCGAATCGTAATCATCCGCTTGTGGGTGCGCTAAGTAGCCGAAACAATTGGGCTTGTTGTTAATCACATTCCAGAGCCCTTGAAAATCAGTAGGCTGTACATATTCATCGTACAAATTATTTTCCCAGCCGATTAAGCTATCATAGCCATAAATCAGCACATGTCCTCCTTGAGAAATGATACCCCACTCCATGCCATAAAGCGCAATGAACGAGTCTTCTATGGTGGCTAATTCTGCATCGGCTACACCGTTATAATAGTTTTGCTTGCTTGCCATCCCAGCCGCACTGTGATTGTGCTCCGAAATGCCATAAAAATCAATGTGTTCAGATTCGTTCGCATAGAGAAAATCTTGATACGGTGTATACATCCCCGACGTTAAGCTGTCTTTGTTCCCATCGGAATACCCCGAGTGTGCATGTATATTCCCAAAGTAGAAATTGTACCCTTGACCGAAAAACAAGGTGCTTGAACAAGCAATAAAAAGTACAAGTAGCGATTTCAACATTAACGTAAAGGTAGTTAAAATAAGGGGTTGTAAAAGAATTAGCGCCATATTTTCTAACTGCTTAGGGACACAATTGGTGAAGCTTTTAAGCAAGTTATACTTCAATAAATACACTTCATAAACCAATAAGGAGCTAAAGAATAAAGCAGATAATTTTGTGGGAAAAGATAAATTCTACACTTCCATACAGTGAAGCTATTTATATTGGTCATTAACCACCACGGAATTAACCATCATGTTGAATAGAAAACTAAATTCTGACATTTTTGATGAAAGATCCTCGTCTAAGTTTTTAGAACTCACAGAGCATTGAATTACATATGTTTTGTTTTTGTAAATGAAAGAATATTGCTTAATCCTCAATTTTCTTGGAAAATCCTGAGATTTATACACTTGATCCATTTCAATAACCCCACCAGGAATATTATCGATAGTGATTTTTGAAAAGGAAACAAACTGAGCATCCTCAGGTAGTGTTTGACGAAAGTTTTCCTCCGTATACATGGCTTCTATATCTGACTTTGTAAATCCAGTTAGCGGCATTTCTAAATCCTTAACCATAAGAAGAACCAATTCCCCACCGAAACCCATATCACTGCTGAATTTTTGAATCACATTCGGTCGACTCCCCTCCTCCTTTTTCCAACTAATCGGCACATTTATTTTCCAATCGGTATCTTTCGCTTTTGGATGTCCAAGCGTTGAGAATTCATCGGTAAACCCAAAAATGTATTCATTTGCGGGTGAATCTTTATAATTAAACGCAAGCAAGGTTTCAAGGTAAGGAGAAGGAATACTTCCATTAATTCGACTTTCAACTAGTTTTAAAAATTCTTTTGCAATTTCTGGGGTTATCTGCTCAGGATTATTGATTGTTTTACTTAAAGACAGGGTGCTATCCCTAAACATTTTAAAATTTCCGGGACCCATGAATTCCTGAAGATAACGTGTTATTTCCTCTTCCGCTTTACCAAAAGCAATATCAAAACCCAACCTAGCCCTAATTACATCATTTTGAAGATTAGGAAACTTTTTCTCAATTAATGATAATCCTTCCTGTTGCGCCATTAAAAA
>JAIXRD010000028.1 GCA_027485365.1 Cryomorphaceae bacterium
ATTCAATCAACCCATTATTATAACGAATCAGCAGCAAACGGTTCCTGCGGGTAAAGTATGGAAAATCGAGTCTTATTGCCCATCGTCAGCTTACCAAATACATGGAGGAAATCCAATTACCTTTCAAATGACTATTAATGGGTCAAATCAAATTGTGGGTATTTCCGCTGGGTTAAATTACAATTACAATTCTGGTAGCCATGCGGCGGTCTTTCAATCCTTACCGATTTGGTTGCCTTCTGGTTCAACCTTGGTTTCTGGACCTGGCACATCAATGATTTCAGTTTTAGAATTCAGCCTAGTACCATGAAATTGCTATTTGTTAACCTTTTGATATTGAGTGCTTTTTATGTAAATAGTCAAGGCAACTTACAATTCAATCAAGTCTTATTAATTGATAATAATACCGCAACTGTTCCAGCGGGTAAAGTATGGAAAATTGAAAACATTGTGTATGAAGCAGTACCTTACTTTCAAGCCAGTAGCGGAAGTGGAAGTTGTGCTCCATGTAATGGTTCAACACAATTGTGGTCTAGTTACACCACACAATCCTGCCAAGTGTCATCAACCAATCCAATTACAATTAATGGGGTAAAAGCAAGTGCGGGCAACACGGGGTCTCCTTTATGGCTTCCGGCAGGAGCTACTTTGGCGGGTGAAACAAAAACGTGCACTCCCAATGCCGGTTCATACGGAGGCGGATGTATTTGTCCTCCACCAAGTGTAACGGCAAAAACTTACATTAGCGTTATCGAATTTAATATCATACCATGAGAAACGTATTCTTTATATCCTGCATCTTCCTTTACTTGAATGGCTTTTCACAAGGAAATCTTCAGCTTAATCAAGTGCTTAATTTATCTTTTACAAGTAATGGGAATAGTTACAGCGTTCCAGCCGGTAAAGTGTGGAAAATAGAAGGTGTGGGATTAAGTTCTTACTCATCATTTTTTACCCTGTCTGTCGCCGGACAACAGGTGTTTCTTAAAAACACCAATACGAATTACGGACCCGTATTCGATAGCTTTCCATATTGGATTAACGGCGGGCAAAATGTGTTTTTCAGTGGCCTAAACAGTGGTGTGGCCAGCATCTTAGAATTTAATATCGTTCCATAATGAAGCACATTGTAATTTTTTTCCTTACCATGCTTTCTATTGGTGGATTGGAAGCCCAAGGAAACCTTCAGTTTAATCAAGCCCTATTGTTTAGTGGCACAACCCTTAACACGGTGCCCGCGGGTAAGGTTTGGAAAATTGAACACCAAGCGCAATCTTACACAAGTTCAGGAAGTGGTATTCAGTCTTCCTTGATTATTAACGGGGTAAATTGGTACCTTAACGGAACCAGTGGGTCTCTTCCCTCAGGTCCTATATGGCTACCTAGCGGTGCAACCGTAGCTGGATGGGGGCAGTATACGAATTATAACATCATTGAATTTAATCTTGTCCCTTAATGAAGCACCTAGTTTTCCCTCTGTTTTTAATGCTATCTGTTGGCTTTTACAAGGCCCAAGGAAACCTTCAATTCAATCAAGTAAAAATGGTATTTGCCCAAGAAACTGTTCCTGTAGGTAAAGTTTGGAAGATTGAAAGTGTAATCTACTCAGTATCTGTTGGTTCTGTTTCAAGTTCATTAACCCAAGATGATCAAATTAAAATTGATGGTGCAGCACATGTTGTTCGATCTGCACGATCCGGAAACGGGGGATATAATGGTGCATCATATTTTGTTTGGGAACAGCATTATCCGATTTGGTTGTATGGAGGACAAACGCTTCAGGCATGGGTTAATGTGGCACGAATTAATGTAATTGAATTTAATATTATTCCATGAAACATCTATTAATCGCGTTTGCTCTATTTTCATTTTTCACCGGCATTGCACAAGGTAATTTGCAATTTAACCAAGCTAAAATCATCTCAAATACAGATCCTCCACAAACGGTACCCGCAGGCAAAGTGTGGAAAATTGAAAGTGTATTTAGTGATGCTGGTGCGGACACGTACGCGGTAGATGGAAGTGGGTCGACACAGAGTTTTTTCACAATATGCGGGGCACCAAGTTTTTACTATCACTACTATGGTAGATACTTAGGCATTAACTCCATTCCATTAAGTTTTGGAATTCATAGCGCTGGAAATCAAATGACTAATCTTCCAATTTGGGTGCCTGCAGGATCCACGATTTGCACCTGCACCAGTGCTACATTTTGCGCACGAGGGTATTCGGTCATTGAATTCAATATTATTCCATGAGAAAGTTGTTTTCTTTCTTTTTGTTGACTTGGGTAGGCATAACGTTCGCCCAAGACACCTCCTTTGTTAAATCCGCCTATGGAGGCAGCAGTTTAACGGTTCCTGAAGGGGTGAGTTGGAAGATTGAAAAAGCCTATATAAACGGTGGTGATGGATACAATATCTTAGTAAGTAATTCAAACTTTAAGCCTATATACGGCCCTGGTGAAAAACTTCAAACGCCCTACTACATGGCTGAAATGGAATTATTGGATAAAAAGGATGGGGTGTTTTACATTTTATACATTCGACAACATAACAATAAATAGAAATTACTATACTTGTAAAAACTAATGTATGAAATTTATCTATTCCTTCCTTTTTATTGCTTCATTTGTAAGCACATCAATGGCACAACTTGGGTTTGATATTGCCGCCAAAGGTCAATTAAATTCTACGTGGTTGTTTAATCAGAATATTTCGGATCAAGGTAAGGAACAAGATTATGCACCAAGTTGGGGAAGTAACTACGGACTTGGATTTGGTTTACGCATGGGGTTCTTTAGTGTAGGATTAGAAACAAATTTCGGGGGCCACAACGCAGAATATGCGGGTGAAATTCTTTCTCAAAGCTATACCTCCACGGTAAATTTAAAAACGTTTCAATTGCCTATTTACCTGCGTTTCCAAAACAAAGGAGGGGCCTATGTTGAATTAGGAGCTCAATATAATAAGATTCGAAGTGCTATTTACACGCGTGAAGGTTTATTTCCTGCCGCAATGGATAAATCTGGAGATTATGCAAAAAACTATTCCAACGCATTTATTGGGTTTGGTATTAACCGTAAAATCCTTAAAAGCGTGCCCCTTGGAATTATTTTTGGCTTGCGTTTACAATATGGGATTAAAGATGCGAAGGGGGTAGATGCCTACGGAAATTCGTTGTCGAACAGTTTGCTATACCCTGACTACCACAAAACCCGCGCTGTGGCAGCAGGATTAAACTTTGGTTTGGTATATACCATCGATACCAAAGAAAAAGAATCAGGGTATTAAGCCTTGTTTTTTGTGTCTATTTGAATGGTCACAGGACCATCATTGATTAAACTTACCTTCATATCCGCACCAAACATCCCAGTTTTTAAACGGCTGCCTAAAGATGCCGTTATCACTTCGATGAATCTTTCATACAAGGGAATTGCCCTTCCGGGAGGCGCTGCGTCAATGTAACTCGGACGATTTCCCTTTTTTGTTGAATTTCTTTCCAGTTGTCCGGAGATCATTAATAATTGGCTCTAAGTGAATTGTTGGCTTATTTC
>JAIXRD010000195.1 GCA_027485365.1 Cryomorphaceae bacterium
ATGGCTATTAAAAAATATTTGTTTTTCTAATCAATTAGAAATGATTCAATGGATTCAAGTGATTTTGAATGGGTAGAATGGCGTGCATTGACGGACTTAATTCCAGATCAAATGACCTTCCCAATAGATAAGATAGTTGTTACTGAATTAAAGGATTCGTTACTAAAATAGTGGTTTTTGCTTTTTTATTTTTCTCCTTAGGTTTCAATAGGATTATTCTATGTATTTTTGGCTTTTACATGAACTAACTCAAACTTCAACAGCATATGGCAACGAATTCAGATAAAGACCTATTGATAAATGTTGGAAAGCAAATTAGATTAATTCGCAAAAAACAAGGAAAAGCACTTAAGGATTTAGCGCAGGCCGTAGGAATGGAACCTTCAAATTTATCTGTAATTGAAAACGGTAAATCGAACCCGCAATTATTGACCTATGTTAAAATTGCGTCAGCCTTGAATTGTACAATGGGGGACTTATTTGATTTCCCTTTTGAATATGATAAGTTAGAGCAGTCTTATATGCCAAGAAAGCATAACCTGTAAAAGCCTATTTGTTAAAATTCTCTGCGACGATTAGTTCCTTGGTGCCGTGGGTCCAAGTATAAAATCCTTCCCCAGATTTTACGCCTTTCTTACCAGCCATAACCATGTTTACCAACAAGGGACATGGCGCATATTTCGGATTTCCGAATCCGTCGTGTAATACGCGTAAAATAGCAAGACAAACGTCTAACCCGATAAAATCTGCGAGTTGTAAGGGTCCCATTGGATGAGCCATCCCTAATTTCATTACCGTATCAATTTCCGCTACGCCGGCCACACCTTCATATAAGGTGTAAATTGCTTCATTTATCATTGGCATTAATATGCGGTTAGCAACAAACCCCGGATAGTCGTTCACCTCAACAGGAACTTTATTCAGTTTTTTAGACATATCCATAATCGTGTTAGTTACTTCATCTGAAGTAGAATACCCACGGATTATTTCAACTAACTTCATTACCGGAACAGGATTCATGAAATGCATACCAATGACCTTGTCCGGTCGTCCAGTTACCGAAGCAATTTGGGTAATGGAAATCGAAGATGTATTTGTAGCTAAAATTACAGAAGGATCTGTTAGCGCATCCAACTCTTTAAATATCTTAAGTTTCAAGTTAACGTTCTCCGTTGCTGCTTCTACTACCAGCGATACTCCTTCAACCCCTGACTTCATGTCGGTATGCGTAGTTAAATTAGCTAAGGTTGCTTCTTTCTCTGCTTCTGTCAGCGCACCTTTACTTACTTGTCGGTCAAGGTTTTTACTTATAGTAGCAATCGCTTTATCTAACGCGGGTTGAGATATATCAATGATGTTTACTTGGTGTCCAAATTGGGCAAATACGTGAGCAATTCCATTTCCCATGGTTCCAGCTCCAATAACCGCTACGTGTTTCATACATTTCTGAATTAGTCCGACAAATATAATCATAGTATCTTTGTATTGAATGCCATTACAAAGAATAAGACAGTTCACTAAGAGCGATGTATTTAAATCGTTCACCGTGCTTTTTTCAGGGACCTTAATGGCTCAAGTGATAGGGTATGCCATCGCACCGATTTTAACCCGACTTTATTCCAACGCGGAAATGGGTGAAATGCTTTATTACATGCGTTTAATTGCTTTCATTTCTTCGATTGCCACCTTGCGATATGAAGCGGCTCTTCCCTTACCTAAACGGGATGAGCATTCCTATTTGATGTATCGGTTTGTGTATTTATTTTCTTTTTGGCTCTTAGTTTTTATTGCCTGTTTTTTATTAGTCTTTTCCCTGGTGTTTGATCTAATGAGTCTTCAACCATGGTTTATACTTTGTGTAATACTCGGGGCGGCCGCTATGATCGTTATTAATGTGGGCACGAGCTGGGCCGTTCGTAGCGGAACGTATGGCATAATTTCCCGACAAAAAATCACCAACTCCTTGGTTTCTAATGCACTTAAATGGGGATTCTTTTTCTTGAATTGGAAATCCTTCGGACTTATTCTTGCTACCCTATTGGGATTTATCGTTTCTGCACTTGAATTTATTTGGGACTTTCGAAAAACGCATCATCGGTTCCGAGCGTTGTTTTCTCCGCGTAAAACCCGTGTAGTACTCAAAGAACATCGGGAGTTTCCGCTATTGAATCTTCCACATGTGTTCATTGACAACGGCAGGGATATGTTGCTTGCAACCTTGATTTTGGCGTATTTCGGCGAAGCAGTTTATGGTTCTTATGGTCACGCATATCAAATGCTACGTATTCCATTGATGTTGGTAGGTGTTTCTGTTGGACAACTCTTTTATAACCGTTCCTCTGAAGCAATGCACAAAAAAAAGGAACTTACACCGATTCTTACAAAAACCATTGGTGTGCTTACCTTGATTTCTATTATTCCCTTCACCGTGCTCTTTTTCTATGGCACCGAGATCTTCGGTTTTGTTTTTGGAACTACCTGGGGAATAGCAGGTACTTATGCAGAAACGATGGCCTTTTGGTTAATGGTTAACTTTGTCTTATCTCCGATTTCAGCACTTCCTTTATTGCTTAACAAACAACGTTATGCCTTGATTATGGGCGTGGTGAGTTCCTTAATTCAAGTGATACCCTTTTGGTTTTTCCCCTTGTTCTACGGTAAATCATCGGCAGTATTTATTTTAACCTTGCAAACGGTATCCTATGTTCAAGCCATTTGGTTGATCTTTACCTTGTACTTGTATTATCGATTTGCCTTGGCTTCAGACGCTAACATACCGGAGTAAATCCCCTTAAATAGTTCAGCATTAGCGCTTTTTGTGGCCCGTTGATTTATAAGTTCACGGTTGTAATGTTGAACCTTTTCCACATCCAATTCGAGCCCTCGTTTTATGGCTAGAATTCGGTTTTGACAAAGCACTGCTTTTCGTTTCAATCGGTATGATAATTTACCATCGGATTGTAATTGCGCGGTCATTGCATTACAGCGGAAATAGCTCAGAAATAACTCGATAAAAACAAGTATATTTGGTGGATTCTTGCACGGTTTCAATCCTTGAATAAGAAGTCCATTAATGATTCGGAAATATACAAAGCAACTGGCAAAAATTGAATTCGTGAAGAATTCATTCACACTGATCACAGGAACTCTTGTTGCCCAGGTATTTCCGATTATCCTTCAACCGTTTTTAAGAAGATTGTACGAACCATCTGATTTTGGTGTTCTTGCGTTGTATGCAACATTACTCAGTGTATTTTATTCTTTTGCAACATTGAAATACGACAGTACTGTTATGTTGCCCAAAAAAGACGAAGATGCCGCAAATCTTGTAGCGGGAAGTGTTTTTACCTCTTTGATTATTTCAATCTTGCTCTTTCTATTGTTTTTACTATTCAACGTGCAGATCATAGCGCTGCTTTCGCTGCCCGAGATTATGCGATTTTGGCTGTTAATCTTACCCTTGTCTATTTTTCTGTTTTCGAGTTCACAGGTATTCAACTATTGGTTGATTAGGAAGAAAGCTTTTAAATCATCCTCACTCAACAAGGTATACCGTCGCGGTGCAGAAGGGGTATCACAGGTTGGACTGGGTGTTACTTTTTTCGGCTCAGGTTTAGTTGTCGGTAACATTGTCGGGGATTTGACGAATTTTATTTCCAGCTATTATCAAGCGGTCAAGAGTGGATTTCACTTAAAAGCACTAAAAAAGTTGAAGATCATTGCGCTTTTTAAAAGATATTCAAGTTTTCCCAAGTACAATGCGTTACCCGCTCTGTTGGACACCATAAGCCTGTCGATCCCGGTTATCTTATTGAATAAATTCTATGGGGGTGAGGTCACAGGTTATTTCGATCTGTCGAGAATGTTCATGGCCCTGCCATTGGCACTCATATCGGTTTCCATTTCTCAGGTACTTTTTCAGGATATTTCGGTTAGGATCAGGGATAAAAAAACTATTGAAGATGTTTTAAAAAGAATTATCAAAATCCTTGCAGTCGCAGCTGGATTGATCGTTTTGATCGGCATGTTGTTCAGTGTGCCACTTTTTACCTTGGTTTTTGGCGAAAAATGGGAGCTTTCGGGAGTGATGACCACTATTTTGATCCCTGCCTACGGCTTGCGCTTTTTAGTAACTCCATTAACGATTACGTTTAATGCGTTGGAAAAGATCTTTTGGATCAGCCTTTGGCAGCTTGTTTATTTTATAATGATCTGTTCACTTTTCTTTCTAGATGGAATAAGTGTTACAGAATTTCTTTATGTTTACCTCACGATAGATGTTATCGCGTATGTCATTTATTTTTTACTACTGAGGTGGCAGGTGCGTAATTATGAAAAAAACCGAATTTTAAATGCGTGAGAAGTTAAAAACCGCCTTCAGTGTGAATGGTCTTTTTTGGTCATACTCGTTGGTATTCTTTCTAATCCTATATGGTGTGTTTGAAGTTTGTCAGTCAAAGTATATTGGGAATTTGGCACTATACTTCGCTGTTTTTACATCAGCATATTGGGCTTTATTCTTTCTCGTAAAGAAGTTGGAATTCAAAAGTCGTGTTTTTGAGTTCCCTTCGGCATTGTTAAACGTTGTCAATCCTCTAAGTTTGATCAGTATCAGTGTTCTATTCATTTTCGTTCATTTCATCTTTATAAATGGGTTTCCATCTATTCAAGCCTTGGGAGTTTTAAAGCTAAGTGAAGTTGTTAAACTAAGAGCATCGATCACTGAATCGGTTCCATCATGGGTCAACTATATGTTCAGCTGGAATCTTAAAGCTATAATTCCATTTACATTGGCAATACTTTTTCTGAAAGGAGAAAAGAAATTGTATTGGATCTTTTATTTCATTGCCATTACCTATGCTTTTTTACTCATGCAGAAGAGCTTCATCTTGCTTGTTTTGGCACCAGTAGGGATTATCGCTCTGTTTAAGAAAAAATGGTTTTATGTCCTTAAGTACGGATTAAGTTCAATCGTTATCGTTTTTTTTCTGACCTATATTCAGAATGTAACAATGAGGGGAGGTGTCAACGACATACAACTGGATTATGAGAAGAAAACGCAATCGGCAGGTTCGATTATCATGAATATTTTTCTCGGTTTGAAGGATAGGGTTGCGGTGACGCCCGGGAGAATAGTAACCAAATGGTTCGATCATATTCCGAAAGACAAACCATTTCTAAACGGTAATGGATTTAAGATTTACACTAAAATAAGTGGTGGAGAATTTCATGATTACACGAAAGAATTGTATCCATTGGTTTATCAAGAAAATGCACAACATGGATTAAAAGGAACGGTGAATGTAGCAGGTTTTATGAGGGGGTATGCTAATTTTGGGGTGTTTGGCCTAGTGCTGGCAGCAATTGGACTTGCCTTGTTTCTTGTCATCATCGAACTTATTTTTAAAGAACAAACGCTGTTGAAATTTGCGTTGAACATTTTCCCCTTGGTCATGCTAAGTTCTTCATCGTTATTAACGATCATGTTCAGTGGTGGATGGTTACTTACGATTGTTCTTTTTGTTGTATACAGGACTCATGTAAAGTCTACTGGATGAATACCAAAAACACTGTAAATACTTGTTGAATGTGTGGGATAAGTGGTATTGTAAATAGAATGGATCAGCCTGTTGAGCAGGCAGAGATCCAGCATATGACTGATGTTGTCGCACATCGCGGACCTGATGGCTCCGGATTTTGGCATGGTCCAAATTTCGCCTTCGGTCATCGACGTTTGTCGATTATCGATCTTTCCGATAATGGTCACCAG
>JAIXRD010000042.1 GCA_027485365.1 Cryomorphaceae bacterium
CTCCTAGTGCAATAGCATTACATCCATTTCGATGCAAAGGTCTTAAAATCAGTTCTTAAGCCTTTAAAGTTATTCTCAAAATATTCAATAAACTCTTTCTCCGCTTGATGATATTCCGCTTTTCTATGATCTACAGCCACTGGATTATCGTTTACTTCTTGCTGAAACTTTTGCTCATTCAAACGGATGTTATGAGCTAATTGGTCCAAGTTATCCCGTTGCACTATGAACTGGTTTTGATAATGCTCAACTTCTTTCAAGGCTTCATCGCCTGTATTTTTGCTAGCAATTTCTGATAAAACTCCTTGTAAAATTATGATTTCATCTTTATAGAATGCTACGCGACTCATCCAATCTGTGTTTTCTTCGTGCTGTTTATAAATGTTCTCTTCCATGGGTATTTAATTATATTATTTCAACAAACTTAGGTATAATAACCCACAAACGACTTGATTACTATGGGTAAATAAATACGACTCTTAATATGTTTTGTTTATAATTCAATGATATTTAATTGACATAGGGTATAAATAAAGGTTGTAAAATTGTTCAAAAAATACGGTTATGAATTCCATAGTTAAAATTCAACTATTCGTTGTATTCTTATGTACTTTTAATTGCTTGTTTTCACAAAGTAGCATAAGTGCGCCAGAATGCATAGCGCCATTCTATCATGGTGTTGCTTCAGGTGATCCGTTAAGTGATCGTGTAATTATCTGGACAAGAATTACCCCAACAGATTTTGGTCAAACCCTGAGTGGAAGTTATCACGTGGCAACTGATAATCAATTTAATAATATTGTAGCAAGTGGAACCTATTCAACCGATTCCACGAAAGATTTTACCGTGAAAATTGATGTTACAGGACTAAATCCAAACACCTTTTATTATTATGAATTTGAACATAATGGTGCCTATAGTTTGGTAGGTAGAACGAAAACACTTCCACTGGGGGCGGTAGATAACATGCGCCTAGCGGTGGTGTCATGCGCAAGTTTAGAGTCTGGGTATTTCAACTCGTACGAAGCCATTGCTAACCGAAACGATGTAGATGCAGTTCTTATGCTTGGAGATTACATTTATGAATATGAAAGTCAGGGATTTTCCCCAAATAATAATGTAGATCGAACGTGGCAACCTGCTGAAGAAATCACTGAGTTGAACGACTATCGCCTGCGTTATAATTCATACCGCCTAGATTATGCCCTTCGTAAACTGCATCAAAATTTTCCGTGGATATGTATTTGGGATGACCATGAAACCGCCAATGATTCCTATCCGGGTGGTGCGGATAACCATCAAGCGAATGAGGGTCCTTGGGCACAACGAATGTCGGCGGGAAAAAAAGCTTATTTTGAATGGATCCCAATTCGTCCAAAGGCGCCGGGTAATCAAGAAATTTTCAGAACGTTTGAGCTCGGTGACTTAGCGAAAATCATCATGCTCGATACCCGCCTCGAAGGAAGAGACCAGCAAGTCGGTGCAAACGATCCCGGATTCAACGATACAACGCGCACCATACTTGGTCCCTCGCAATTCAATTGGTTTAAGAATGAACTCGCCAGCACCGCTCAACCATGGAAGATAATTGGCAATCAAGTAATGATAGGTTCAGTAGAAATTTTTGGTACGCCCATCAATACGGATTCTTGGGACGGCTATCCTGCGGAACGCCAAAAATTATTTGATCACTTAACTTCAAATAACATCGATAACATGGTGGTATTAACCGGAGATATTCATACGAGTTGGGCTGTCAACCTCAAAAATGGAAATACTCCTGTTGGTGTTGAAATGGTAACACCAAGCGTAACCTCTCCTGGTGTACCTATCAATCTATCGGGTTTAATCACAATGCAAAATCCAGATATTAAATATGTGGAATTAACAAAACGCGGTTTTTTGTTGGTTGATATTACTGAGCAACGAGTTCAAGGAGACTGGTATAATGTGAATACCATAGATCAAATGAACCCTGGTTCCACATGCGTAAAATCCTACGTTACCAACAATGGATCCAATGAACTAATACTCGCGAATACTTCAGCAACAGGACATGGTGCATTCAACCAGGTATTAGGTGGACCCTGCAGTAGATTTTATGTAGCATTGGCAGAAACAACAACACCTAAAGTTATTGGCGTGTATCCAAATCCAAGTAACGATTTTATCAAATTGCAAACCTTAAATTTATCCCCTAAAGATATTCACATTTATTCTGCTGATGGCAAAAAACAGGAAGTACCGATTCAAGCATCCGATTGGGAAAATGGCTTAACTATCATTTCATTAGATGTGCATAAATTGATGCCAGGATCATATACTATAACCATAGAGAAAGGAAAAATGCAATCCTTTCGCTTTGAAAAAATAAATTAAAGGAATGCGTAATTTTCTATTGTTCATACTCGTAATAGTTACACTGCAAAGCGTTAAGGCACAGCTCCCTTGCGCTACCTCAAATTTCACACTGAACAATTCGAACTTGGGTACAGTAGGTTCTAACGTAAGCAGTTATACCTACTCCTCTGCAACGTTTAACATGGCCTTTAATGTATTTGTACAAAAAACAGCCGGAAACGGACCTAACTTTTATCCTTACGGGACAAATTCTCTGTGGGTAGGAAAGGATAACAACGTAAATTTAGACTCAGTTGTGGTAGAAATCACTTTTACCGGACTGGTATACGGAGTAATGTTGGACTTCGGGGCAATCAACAACAATACCGATGGGGAAGAACAAATTCAACGCATTTATCCGAAATTATCCAACGGACAACTTCTCACTAACGGAGTTACCTACACGTATCAACCTGGGGTTCCAACCGGAACGGCTGGTGGTACTTACTTCGTGAACAGCACGAAAACTATTAAAGCCTATTCAGGGAATGCAGACGACGGACGATTGATCATTTCTGCGACTACCCCCTTCAAAAAAATCCGCTTCACCCAACGTGAAATCACCGCCTTGAGTGTTTCTGGTCCTAACGGAATTCTTTTGAAACGAATTTCGTATTGTCCTGAAATTCCGGATATCAAGGTAACGGAACAAAACGTAAATCAAGCCATAAACTCCACGTCAAACTACGGAACAGTTGGGATTGGAAACACCGTAACAAAAACCTACGAAATATCCAATCAGGGTACAGGTAACCTATCCATTAACTCCATTGCCCTTACCCAAGGAACCCAATGGAACATAACCAATAATCCTCCTTCAACCGTCGCGCCGCTGGACACCGTCTTTGTGAACGTGAGTTTAACCCCCCAAGTTTCCGGGAATTTAAGTGATCAGATCACCATAACTTCCAACGACTGGGATGAAGCGAGTTACGGGTTCAATTTAAGCGGTATCGGAGTGGCCTCTCAACTGCAGCTCCAACACCATGCACAAATAATACCTGTTTTAGATACTGTTTCCGTGGATTCTACCCTTCTTGGTAGCTCCTTGGTTGATTCGGTATATATAGTAAACAATGGCCAAGCTCCATTAAGTATTAGTAACGTTGTCATCACAGGATCCGCGTTTTCTTGGGTTCCTTCAGCACTCCCACTGAATTTAGCCCCAGGTACTGGGCAATACCTACATTTCTCGTTCACTCCTGTGGTGGGAGGGTTCTCCACCGGAAATCTACAAGTTCAGTCAAACGATCCAAATAGTCCTCAAAATTGGGTGCTTAATGGTTTTGGAATCAATCCTTTTGCTGCCACACCAGAGATTCAAGTTATCTACAATTCAAGCAATTTCGCCACAGGATCAGTCATCAATTTAGGCGCATGCATGATGGGAAGTTCCATTGCTGTTCCAATAACTATCAAGAACATTGGTGCAGCGAATTTGAATTTATCCAACCTGCAGA
>JAIXRD010000248.1 GCA_027485365.1 Cryomorphaceae bacterium
GTGTACATGATCGGACATTCCATTGATCGCGAAAGGTTCACAGTGTAATTTTAGTAGTTCTTGCCTTACGTGTTCATACAGTTCATTCTCTATTTCAGAAGTAATTAAGGGCATTCTTCTTTTAGTAGACCACAAGGCATGAATATAAATTCTCGAGAGTGATTTTGACATATAGAAATGTTGTCAAAAACGATTTAAGTCAATTTTATTGTACAATCACTGGGTGCGGATTTAAATCCGCACCCAGTGATTTAATCCGCACCCTGTTATTAATCACTACCTCACCGGCAAGCGATAATATTGTCCGTTCAAGCAGATGAATGCAAATGAAGTTTGAAGTGAGAAGCGTATGGCGTCCTTCGATGCATTTTGTAGTGCTAGGTCAAGTGCTTTTCCTGAATAATCAAAGGCTTTTATGTCGCATTGATGTATATTATTGCCTTCAATGACCCATTGATGTTCATCAAGTGCTTTGATTGAAATGTGTGATTCAAGTGCTGAAATACCATTTGCTCCAACGCTTATTTGTATCGAATCTGTTGCTTGACCGCATGGTCCAGTGACCATACATGTTACCCAATAGGTCCCGTTTGCAAAGGTATGTGCTACTTGTTCCCCTGACCCAATTTGATTGTCTCCGAAATCCCAAGTGATTTGATCGCAATGACTGCAGTTCGCTTCAAAAAGATAGCCGCCTGGAATACCACCCGCTTGTGCGCTAATCGCTACCTGAGTTAAAGAATCCGGATGAGTTAACATCCACGTATCGATGCTATCCAATACCACTAAGTTGGCGGCATCCACTAAGTGTTGAGCCGTAACCGCATCCAAACCTGCCGTGTAGGCTAAATTTGGTGTAATTGCTTTGTGGAATAAAGAAACATAAAAAACTGAGGCTGCTAAATACGTACCCTCCACGGATGGGTGTGATCCATCACCTACATATAATTGAATGCCGGGTTGTGTATCTCGAATATATCGCCATGCTGCACCTACTGGACTTACCGAAGCCATGCTTGAATCAGCAATCCGAAGGTAGTCGTCCCGCAAGCGCGCGTTCATTTTATGAAAGGTATTGATGCTATCCCATTGGGGGTCACCAACTTCTCTTCCCCAAGTCATAAAGTAATTCACCTGTGCACAGGAATGATTGGCGTATACAGAATCAGCCAATTGCATCGCGTAAGGAAGCGACTGGGTATTCACTTGTTGGTAAGGGAAAGACGGCTCTTGACTTTGTCCTTGAATCACCACATAATCCCATGCTTGCGCATTAATTTTTTGATGGGTAACTGGATCTTGGGCATGCATTTGAAAGGTGTAACCGCCGTTGGTTTTTGAATCTACATTCACTTGATCACCCATCGCCGCTGCAAGTTGAACGAATGTGCCAGGCAGATCATTCGCGTAGGTGTAGCTGTTTCCAATAAATAAAACATTTAACTGCTGTTGAGCGAATCCAAGCGATGTAATGAAGAGGATGAGTATTAATAAAGGCTTTTGCATATGCTATTTTTTTCTTCCGTAAATTTACAACATGAATCCTTTTGTTTACATCCGATGCTTAGTTTTAACAGGCGTCCTGTTCGCATTGAATTCGTATGTGGCTCAGTTTCAATTCAATTACAACGATTCAATTCCCGTGATTAAATTAGGGAATACCCTCAAGTTTCCATGGGCAGGAGGAGTAAATTACGCGCAATTTTCTGAGCTGGATTATGATTACGACGGGGACATGGATTTGATTTTGTTAGATCGAAGCAACGACCAAATTCGTGTATTTGAACATCGGATTCAAGGAGCTGCTCATTCCTATAAATTCAATCCCTATGGTGATGCCTTGTTTCCCTCAGATGTACGTTATCGTATGTTTCTTGCCGATTATAACTTGGATGGGAAAAATGATTTGTTTACCTATGGAATCGGCGGCGTAAAAGTATATCGAAATTCCGGCAACAGTGGAGTAGGGTTGCAATGGGTCCTTGAAAAGAATTTGCTCTATTCAGATTATAACGGCATGTATATGGGACTCTATGTGAGTTCTGCCGATATTCCTGCCATTGTTGATGTGGACGGAGATTCAGATTTGGATATATTAACCTTTTCTATTGCTGGGGATCATGTAGAGTATCACAAGAACATGTCTAAAGAACTCTATGGCCATTGCGACAGCTTGATTTATGTGCTTAAAAATAAATGTTGGGGTGGGTTCAGGGAAGAAGTTACTTCGAATGCAATTACGCTGTTCGATTCCGGAAGTTTATGCACCACGGGAAATGTGCCGAATCCGCAATTACCGGTAATCACGAAACCTGAAGCAGAAGAAAAAGCACATGCCGGGTCCACCTTGTTGGCGCTTGATTTAGACAACAGTGGCGTGCTTGATTTATTGATTGGGGATGTTGCCTATGGAAATTTGAACAAGTTGATGAATGGTGGAACTAATCCGAATACGAATTCACAGATGGTCTCAGTAGACCCTAATTTCCCTTCAAACTCAGTATCCTTAGACCTCAAATTGTTTCCTGGTGCTTTTTATTTGGACGTGGATTTTGATGGAAAGAAGGACTTGCTTTGCAGTCCGAATGCAAAAGGTACTTCGGAGAATGAGCACAGTGTGTGGAAATACAAAAATCAAGGATCGCTTACTGTACCCAATTTTATTTTTGAAACTGATGCCTTCCTGCAACGCGATATGATTGAACATGGCATTGGATCCGTTCCAGTGTTTGCTGATGTCACCAATGATGGCCTGCCTGACTTGTTTGTGGCTAATTATTTTGCCTACAAACCGACGCTATTAACCGAGTCTCGAATCGCTTATTACAAAAATACGGGAACCTTAGCGAATCCGGTATTTACCTTTGTAGACAATGATTTTTTGAACTTAAGCCAAGCGAACCTTGGGTTTCGAATCATGCCAACCTTCGGCGATTTAACGGGGGATGGGAGGCCAGAATTAATTTTGGGACTAGAGGATGGTTCATTACGATATTATCCAAATCAAAGTACAGGTGCTTCCCCGGTTTTTGGTGCGGCCCAAACCCAATTCCAAGGGATCGATGTTGGACAGTTTGCTGCACCGCAATTGTTTGATTTGAATAAAGACAACGTATTGGATTTGATCATTGGTGAAAAAACAGGAACGCTTCAATATTTTCAAAATACTGGAACTGCTGCACTTCCAACCTTTACCTTAGTGGATGCAACGCTTGGGGGGATAGACATTGTTACAAGTACCCCGGATGGGTTTCCGCAACCCCATTTTTTCCGCTGGCAAGATACCACCTATGCCATGATTGGTGCCTATGACGGGAAAATCCGGTTTTATGACAGCATTGATAATCACCTAAACGATACCTTTAACTTGCGTGCCTTTCCTTTTCTTGGAATGGAACTCGGTTCATTTTCCGCAGTTGCAGTGGATGATATCGATAACGACGGTCGCTTAGATCTATATGTTGGACAAGATTTAGGTGGAATATTTCGATTAGAGCATGAAGTAGGAAGTAATTTAAGTCAAACCGAATTAGTTGACCCTACTATAACCTTGTATCCTAATCCAACACGTAATGACATCACCGTTAGATCATCGGTGAATTTGGGTAGAATCACCTTGCTTGATCTTTCAGGAAAATGCATACTGGATTACACCTTTGATTCTATGGACTGTATCTTACCTTTAACGGATGTTAAACAGGGGGTGTACCTCATATATCATGCGGGAAAACCGATTGCTCGAGTCGTGAAACTTTAATTGAATTTACGAGACGCTAGGCCCTTATTTTACCGAAATTCGATACATTTCTTGTCCGTTCAAGGTGCCTACTAATTCATCGCCTATAGCAATCGGACCAACACCTGCCGGTGTTCCGGTAAATATTAAATCTCCTGTTTTAAGCGTGATGAATTTTGAGATATACGCAATGATTTGGTCGATGTTAAATAACATCATCGTTGGATTACCCTGTTGTTTGAGTACGCCATTTTGGTGAAATTCAAAGGAAAGGGAATCAAATTCCTTGGGGGTAATTGGAAGCCATTTGGATGATACCACGGCGCTTTGATCAAAGGCTTTCGCCAGTTCCCATGGAAGTCCCTTGGCTTTGCATTCAGCTTGAAGGTCGCGGGCTGTAAAATCGATTCCTAACCCAACACTGCTATAATATTTATGCGCAAAGGCCGGATCAATGTGTTTGCCTACACGATCGATTTTCACTACTAATTCGCATTCATAATGGATTTCATTGGTAAATCCAGGAAAATAAAAGACATCATCTTTTAAGACTGCGGTGTCTGGTTTCATGAAGAAGACGGGGGCACTTGGAAGTTCCGCTTTCATTTCTGCCGCGTGATCCGCATAGTTTCGTCCAATACAAATGATTTTCATTTTTTATTGAATTTCGATGACAATTGGTTGAGTTTATCTTGAAAACCGGCTTCTTTATTGGATTCTTTCAGTGCTTTAAGGCGACTCACCTCTGCGCGCAAGCAATCTTTAGTTTGGAACGGGAAATCCGCATCTAACATCCAACCGTAATACCCTGGTTCTATTTTCATGACCGCTTCAACTGTTTTTCCTTTGTGCTTGCCAAAGTTGTACATGATTTCACCCGCTTGATTCTTGGCCAACCTTCCGGCAAAATCTACAGCTCCTAATGGACTGTTACTTGAAAATGCGGCAAGGGCAGGGATTTCAGGTGTAAGCTCTTCGTAACGGCTTAGTTGTGCAAGAAAAACATCAAGAGTTACCTCCGTATCATATAACGCATCGTGGGCGTTTTCCATGGGTTTACCGCAGTAAAACTGGTAGGCTGCAGCCAAGGTTCGCTGTTCCATTTTATGGAAGATGTTCTGAACATCTACAAAATTTCTACCTTCCATTGGAAAGGGATGTCCAACCCGATAGAATTCTTCTACCATGAAGGGAATGTCGAATTTATTGGAATTATACCCTGCTAAATCGGAATCCCCAATAAAGTCAATAATTTCGTTAGCAAGGTCGGCTAGTTTTGGTGCGTCCTTAACCATTTCGTTCGTAATCCCATGAATTGCAGCAATATCATCAGGGATATTGATTTCAGGATTAACAAGGTAGTTTCTTGATTCGCGTTGCCCATCTGAAAATAACTTAACCGCAGCAAGCTGCACAATGCGGTCTTTTGTTAGTTGTATTCCCGTAGTTTCTAAATCAAAGAAACACAATGCTTTCGTTAAGTTAAGCCGCATTAAACGCTTATTTCAAGATGATGAACTCGGTGCGTCGATTCGCTAAATGGTCGGCATCAGAACAACTCACGCCATCACCACACGGTTTAAGCAATTCAGTTTCCCCAAAACCTTTGGCTGTAATACGCTCAGGATTAACAACAAACGATTTAATATAATTCATGGCCGTTTTAGCACGCATATCGGATAACCACTGATTGTAAATAGCTGGTCCGCGGCTGTCTGTATGCGAACGGATTTCAATTTTCAAACTTGGATTATCATTCATTACTTGAATAACTTCCTTCAATTTATTTTTAGAAAAGTCGGTTAAGTTGTAACGGTCAAATTGATAATTAACCATGTACGGACCTATAAATCCTTTTTGTGTCGCCTCTAATTTGAAGTTCACGGTAACCACGGAGTCTTCCAATAAATCAGTATTAACTTTGGAAGATGCATTTAAGTATCCATCAGCTCCTGCGCTTAATTCTCCCGCAATGTGCGACTCATATTCGTAAGAGGCGATCAGTTCACTTCGGTACAGACCATTCGCTCCACTAATTGCCGTGGCAGTTTTTCCGTCAATGGTAATATTCACTGAGGCATTTGCAATTGGAGCACCATTTTCTATGTCTACAACAACTCCTTTAATTTCATAGGTAGGGAAAGGAATGATTTTAGAATCCTCATCAATGATTAGGACTTTTTTATTAATGATTTCAAACGATGCATCACATGTGGTATTAAATCGATTCGTGTAAGGCTTGCTTGTCAACGGTCCATAGTAATATGCGAGTTCATATTCCTTACATTTTTCTAACGAAGCAACAAATACCCCGTCGCGCATTCTCGGAGAAAGCAAGGTTTCAGTGGAATTAGCACAATTGGTACATTTAAGCGTAATGTATGATTGTTCAGGAA
>JAIXRD010000331.1 GCA_027485365.1 Cryomorphaceae bacterium
CGGGATCGTTCATCAATAATTCAACGGCTTCTTTAGTAGTAGTTCCAATGATTGGGTCTCCACCAATACCAATGGCTGTGGTAATTCCAAGGCCAGCTTTCGCTACCTGGTCAGCTGCTTCATAGGTAAGGGTACCTGATTTAGAAACAATTCCAATTTTTCCTGTTTTAAAAACAAAACCAGGCATAATTCCAACCTTAGCCTCGCCTGCAGTAATTACTCCTGGACAATTCGGTCCAATCAAGCGACAATCAAACGCTTTGATGTATTCTTTGGCATTCACCATGTCTTTCACGGGAATACCTTCAGTGATACACACGATCACTTTAATTCCTGCTTCAGCGGCCTCCATAATTGCATCCGCTGCAAAGGCAGGCGGCACAAAAATAATCGATACGTCAGCACCTGTTGCTGTTACCGCATCACTAACCGTATTAAATACTGGTCTGTCCAAATGGCTTGTTCCACCTTTGCCAGGAGTTACTCCACCAACTACATTAGTACCATATTCAATCATTTGACCTGCGTGGAAGGTTCCTTCGCTGCCTGTAAAACCTTGAACTATAACTTTAGACGATTTGTTTACCAGTACACTCATTGTTATTCTTTTATTTGTTCACAAAAATACACATTGTGTTTTAATTCATTGCAAGGTTAATTGCGCTAAAAAATGATGTTCATCGATTTCGATACGTTTACATTTGAATCCGACGGAACTTGCAATGTCATGTAGGTTGTCATAATCAATATATAACCAATCAAAAATCTCAGTAGATTCTTTTTTATAATGTAATTGAAATTTGAAATTCCCGTAATATTCCGAGTTTAAATCCATCCAATACGATCCATCTTCTTCTTCATAAAGGAAGGCTACATCAGAGGAATCACATAAGATTTGTCCACCTGGACTTAATAAGGTTTTTAGGTGCTTAAGAAAGTTGGGTAGTTTACCTTTTGTGCCGGCAATTCCGATCCCATTCATTAATAACAGGATGGTATCGTAGGTTTCACCCTTCAGGTCCAAGATATCCATGCATCGGGCATCGATATTCATGGACTTCAGGTAACTTACGGCGCCTGGTGAGGTATCAATTGCGCTAACGCTGTTGCCTAATTCACTCAGGTATATACTATGTGGACCTGCTCCTGCACCGACATCTAAAATTCTGCCTTTAGATAAAGACATGGCATGTTGTTCCAGTGCTGGCATCTCTTCGAAGGTTCTAAAAAGTACTTCAACCGGAATGATATCATCATCGCATAAATCTGCCGTAACAATAATGTCTGCCGGTTTTTTGGTTTTAAGATAGTCTTGTATGGCTAAGCCAATTGGGTCATGAGTGGCCATTAATATTCGAATTCATTAAAATCACTAAAATCCTCTTCGTTGTAATCATCGTCATAATCATTAAACCCATAGTCATCGTCATCCGTTCCATCCACCTGAATTTCAGATCCCCCGCCGCTGGCAAAAAAATCTTCCTCTAGGGCTTCTTTGGAATTCTCCTTCGGCGCTTTTCCAACCTCAAGTACCGTGAGCGCTTCCTTTGGACTTTCAGTTTCATAACCTATAAGTTCAATCAGAAAAATCCACATGCGCATGAAATCGTAGACAAGAATGAATTTTTGGTCAGGCTCTTCTACAAAATCTTTTAAGATGGCCTTGTTCATGACATTGGATGGAGCATCCAACGCATCATCGTCATACGACATATCCATGAGGTTTATTTCATGACCTTTATCCCATTCGTCGTTGGATACATAAAAGCTAGCCATTTGATCACCCTTAAATTCAAACGCCGACATTATGGCGTGATAGAACGTTTCAAAATTGCTCTCATTAGAAATTACCACGTCGCGAAAAACTTCATCTTTATGGTCTGAATCTAATAATACTCTGAACTTTAACCCAGGCATGTGTTTTTTTTTACAAAGTTATTTATTTAGACGTAACAGGAACAAGTCCTAAGTTGTTTGCTAGTCCAATCATTTCTTGTTCTGCTTCTTCAAAGGTGTTTTCGATTTTACCTTCAAGGATTGCTTCTTTTATAGCAGATTTAATTATCCCAATTTCGGCACACGGACCAATGCCGTAATAGGACATAATGTATTCACCTGTAACCGGAGGTTGAAAATTCCGGATACGGTCCTTTTCTTCTACTTGTTTTAATTTTTCACCAACTAATTCGAAATTCTTACGGTATCGTTTAACTTTAAACTCATTCTTAGAAGTAATGTCTGCACTGCAAAGTGTCATTAAATCTTCAATATCGTCACCGGCTTCAGATAATAACCTCCGAATGGCAGAATCCGTCACAGAACCCTTAACTAAGGCAATTGGCCGAAGGTGAAGGCGAACGAGTTTTTGGACATATTTCATTTTCCCATCGAGTGGGAGTTTTAATTTTTTAAATATTTTAGGCACCATTCGAGCACCTAATTCTTCATGACCATGAAAGGTCCAACCGGCTTGCGGGTCATAACGTTTGGTTGGTGGTTTGGCTATGTCGTGCAATAATGCGGCCCACCGCAGCCATACATTATCGGTGTGTTCACAAATATTATCCAATACTTCAAGGGTGTGATCAAAATTGTCTTTATGGCTATGGCCGTTAATGGTCTCCACACCACTCAAAGCGAGCAGTTCAGGAAAAATATGTGGTAGCAATCCGCTTGCTTTTAATAGATAAAAGCCACGTGATGGTTTTTCAGAACTCATGATTTTATTAAGTTCCGTGGCAATACGCTCCATGGAGACAATGGCAATACGCTCGGGTTGCTGTTGTATTGCTTGTAGGGAAGGACCAGCAATTTTAAAGTCGAGTTGTGTTGCAAATCTAATAGCTCGCATCATTCGAAGGGGATCGTCCGAATAGGTGATTATTGGATCTAAGGGCGTGCGAAGCATTTCTTTTTCTAAATCCTCAAGTCCATTAAATGGGTCTTCAAGTTCCCCAAAGTGATCTTGATTCAAGTTGAACGCCAATGCGTTTATTGTGAAATCACGTCGGAGTTGATCATCGTGCAATGTTCCGGGTGTGGTGGATGGTTTTCTTGAATCTTCTGTGTATGATTCTTTACGAGCTCCCACAAATTCAACATCTAAGTCTTTGTATCTGAAGTGAGCGGTACCGTATCGCTTGTAAATAGCTAGATTTTTCACCCGAAGTTTAGCTGCAACGAGCGAAGCAAATTCAGGGCCATCACCTACAACTACGATGTCAATGTCTTTACATGGCCTACCCAAAATAGCATCACGTACATATCCACCAATGACAAAAGCAGGAATATTTTGTTGGGAACATAGTTCAGAAACAACTTTAAATACGGGGTGTTGAAGAAAGTGGGAATATGTTTCCGACATGAATGCAAAGGTACAAAAAATGGCCAATCTAAGGATTGGCCATTTTATATTTAAAGGGATTTACTCTTCGTCATCTTCATCATCGAACGAAAATAGACTTCCTGTTAATTCATCATCGTCGTCATCGTCAAAAAACCGGTCTTTTTTTCCACTTTTTTTATAAGCATCCATTTTAGGTTTTTTAGAGCGATCTACCTCTGTGTCTGGTTTTCTCTCTTTTTCCTTAGGGATTATTTTTTTTCGAGGATCCAATGCATTCGGGTCGAATGGGGTGGGAACAAAGCCTTCAGAAGCTGGTTTTTTGTTTTCAGGCTGATACCCTTCGTTTCTTCGTGGTGCTTCTGTTCTTGGTCCTTGGTTGCGGTTGTCACCACGATCCTCGGCTTTTTTAACAGCGATTGTTCTACCATTTATAGAAAAGCCGTCAAGGGCTTCAATCGCAGCAGTTCCTTCGGATTCATCATCCATTTCAACAAACCCGAAGCCACGAGAGCGTCCAGTTTCTTTATCGGTAGCTACGGTGGCTTTGTTAACTTTTCCGTATGGCTCAAAGAGCGAACGCAATTGTGCGTTGTCGACACCAAAATCAAGTTTGGCTACGAAAATACTGATCATAACAGGTTAGACACGTTTAATAGTTGTTTTTACACGCCGAATTTATGAAAAAAATCAGTAGGCAATACCATTAATGTAATTTCTTCCTAAATTTTTACGCTTAGGGTAAAGTAAATTGATCGACCTTGATTGGTAAGTAGCCCTGGACCCGGGTAACCACCGCTTCGTCTAATCGGTGTGATTTCGTTCAATAAATTGTTTACTCCAGCCTTAAATTGAAAGTTTTCATAGAATTGGGTGCTAAATCCAAGGTCATGAATGCTATATGCTGGAATCAAACCTATCGTTGCGGTTTGATTTGGAGCAATCGTGTTCGCCGCATCGGAAAAGCAAGCGGCAGTATATTGATATTGATAACTAAACGTAATGATTCCCGCTTTATATTCTATTCCTGCACGTGTAATCAGTTCGGGTGCATATTCTGCTTTTTTACCTACAATGGATGTTGCTTCATTCCCAGCAATTGCAGGATTGTTCCATCGTTTGTACCGCGCATCTTGAATGGTCCCACTTACATATACATTAAGTTGTTCTGAAAATTTCGAATGCTTGTAGAAGGGATTGAAAAAGCTCACTTCAGCGAACAGTTCGATGCCTTTAGATTCCATGTCTCCTATATTAGTTTTATATGATGCTCCAAAATCGATCGGAGGCAGCGTTCCTACCTTATTATTGTATCGAATAAAAAATGTATTTACGTCGTAAGCGAAATTTATTCCTCTAAACAATCTATTGCCTTTTATTCCGAATTCACTGCTGTAGCCCGTAACATCCGATAGCTTTGAATCAACGATTTCTGTGGTTGAAGATGGAAGTAATTCACTGTACATTACCGGCCGATAATTCTGGTTTGCATTGGCGTAAAGACTCGCATTCGCCGTTTGCTTTTTCAAGAGAAGATATTTGGCACTTAGCCCTCCGAGTAGAATAACTCTGTTTTTTTGAATTCCACTGACGTACCCATTTGTAACTTGATTAGTTCGCCCACTCATGCTCGACTGAATGGATTCGGCTCTAAAACCAGGGACCAGGGTGAGATTTTTTCCGATTGCGAACAGCTGTTCGGCAAATAGTGCAATGTTTTGTGTTTTCAAATCAAGGTCGCGTTGATATAAATTTCCAGCGTTATCTGGGGCTACCTCTAAATTAAATTCGTTTCCTCCAGAGCCAATTCCTTTTTGAAGGCGCTGAATGTCACTCAAACAATAACGTAGTCCTCCCGAAAATACGTGTTGGTTTTTTCCAAGTTTAAAGGATTGGTTTAATCTGATTTCACTCGATAGCGTATTGTAAATATCACGATCAACATCTCTGTGGTTGTAGCTACCCAAGGTAGTATTGAAGGTGTCTGCAATGTTGATAGCTTTTAAGAAGCCCACACTGTTCCGATTCCCGTGAAGGTAATTAACTGTAGCATGTAATTTCAATCCCTTGTTGAATGTATGTTTCAACTGAATCGAGGCCATTTTCCAAGGAAGTTCAAACCAATTTCTATTTCGTAGGGAGGTGTCCGGAGTTTGTGCGGCCATGGTGTCATGTAGTCCACCTGCTTGCTTGCTTAAATAATAGCTATTGTTGTATTCAACCGTTAATTTGCCTTGTTTCCATCCGTATCCAACTTTTCCGAAATAGGAATTCGTGAAGTATTCACTGTTTGCTCTAAACCCTTGGGCTTGCCTGTGATGCATAAATCCGTAATAGGTCCAATTTCCAATTTTCCCACCGATGGCATTGAAACTATTGAATAATCCAAACGATCCGGCGGTATGGGAACCTTCATACGTTATTGGACGTTCACCGAGTTGGTCTTTTAGTTGGTAATTGATCATTCCACCAAATTGTGAACCATATTGTAGGGCAGAGGATCCTCTGTATACTTCGATGTTCGCCACCGCATCTAAGGTTGGAGCATAGTACGCCTCAGCATAACCTGATGGATCAGCCGCTATGTCGTAACCATTTTGTCGCATGTTGAATTCCCACGATCGATTGGCACTGAGTCCACGCGTTGATATGCTCGTTTGCAAGCCCGATGCATCATGTTCGGATACAAAAATTCCCGGTGTTTTACGGAAGACTTGACGGTAATTATTTGTTGATAAATCCATTTCACGACCATTTAATAGAATTACTTCCATCTTTTTTCCCGCCACGATTCGCATGCCGTATATAGAATCTGGGATAATTTTATTTAGTGGATAAGTTCTCACCAATACATCAGCCGTAATTTTGTTTTTGTCTTGACCAAAGGTTGTGTGAATTATCGCGAGAATAAGAAAGAGTGAACGTACGATTAAACGCATGATTTTTTTTCTGCAAAGTAACTACCTAGTAATTCCAAATTCAATACCTCAAAAATGGTATTTTAGAATGATTCTAAATAAATACATTGAAATGGGTATTCATTCCGATTTTTTTAGACCGCAACGAGGGATATTTTTATCTTTGTATTATGCGTCTAGTTAAGGAAATTCCACACAGTCATTATTTGGTTCAAGTTCATGAATACAATGGGAAGTATCTATTAAAGATTACCTTGGATAACTATGAACAAGTATTCAAAATTCCGGCAGGTGAAATAGAAAACCTAGATGAATTAACCACTAAATTAACCCATGAATTTTGGTCTTCTTGCTTACAGAGATTCCTCTTGATGCGATCAGATTATGAGAAATTCATTAAATAAACTCTTAGTTATGAAATTATTTTTTGCAAGCTGTTTAGGATTCCTATTACTCTCTTGTAATGATGCTAAAAAAAAGGATTCAGCAGCAGATAAATCCCCAACTGTAATTACTCGTTATGACAAAAGTTTGGTTATTGCTTATTATCACCAAGACAGCTTAAAAGAACGGTTTGATTATTACAAAAAGGAAGACCAAGTGATAACCCGAAAACAAAAATTGTTTGAAGCGGAAATGAAACGTAGGGGTAAAGAGTTGGAGGATTACGTGCGCAGAAACGATGAAAAAGCTCGTAATGGCTTGTTGTCCCAAAATGAAATTATGCAGATTCAGCAAAAGGCACAAAGCATGGAGCAAGAATTAATGCAATATCAGCAAACCCAAGCTGCAAAAATTGAAGAAGAATCAGTCAAGAAATTAGAGGCCATCACCAAGAAAATTGAAACCCTTGGGAAAATGTATAGCGAGAAAAACAACATTGATATCCTCTTAATTCATGGCGCTGGGGGGCAATTAAATTTCATAAACGAAAAAATGAACGTGACGTCCGATTTTATTCGATTTTTGAATGAGAACCAAGCGAGTATCGAAAAAGACTTGAAATAACATGTTGATTGCCGAACAAAAACGAAAAGAGAACATCATAGAGTACGTGCTCTATATGTATCAAATTGAAGACATTGTACGAACTTTGAATTGTGATTTTGAGCGAATCAAAACTTCTCTAATCCCTTCTGTATTGCCGAATCCATCGTTTCAACATCAATATGAACGTTGGTACGAAGACATCTGCAAGGAGTTAAAGCGTTCAGGAAAAACACAAAAAGGACATCTCTATGAATTGGAAGAGGTGTTTGCAGAATTAACACTCCTGCATCGGACCTTACTTGAAATCATGATCGACGAGAAATATAAAGTCCTGGTAGAAAATGCGCTCCCTTCGATTGAGGAATTTGCGAGTAAATCTACCTTAGTGAATGCTCATCCAATTGAGGTGTGTCTTCATGCAATGAATATGAAATTACAATTGAAGTTAAGGAAACAAGAAATCACTGCAGAAACGGATGCGGCAATGGACTCCATGCGTATTTTACTAGCTTATATCGGTCGAGAATATGCTAAAATGAAAACAGGGCAGTGGGGTATTAATTTAAATTAAGTTGCTTTTAGATTTTATCCACTCCTTCAGTCCATATTCCTTCCTGGTATATATGACAACTTAATCCGTTGGTTATAATTAGTTTTTCAGCTTGAACAACTTTTTGATATGCGCTAATTTGGACCATAACCTCTGGTGTACATGGTACGGTTGTGCGCTTGCATTCAACTAATATACTTGGATTCCCTTCCGAGTCAAACGTTGCGATATCCCATCGTTTCAATCGCTGGTTATAGGTCAAGGCTTTTTCCACGGATATATTACCTGTTGGTATTTTTTTAACGTGAATTAAATACCCAATTACATGTTGCCTGACCCATTCTTCTGGCGTAAGAACTAACCATTTCTTACGAATTAGGCACCGCACTTTATATTGCTCACCCTCCTTGTTAAGTGACAAGGGTGTGGGAGGAAACGAAAGTGGAATCATCACAGGCGTGGAAGCAGTAAATCGATGGGTTGGTAATTCAGGTCGAATACATGGCCAAGTACTTCATTGGTCAAAACGCCTTTATACATATACACGCCATCCTTAAAGCCAGGCTTGAAGCGAATGATGTCTTCTATACTTCCTTTCTCCCCAATGTCTAATAACAGCGGAGAGAATATATTGGACAGGGCAAAAGAGGCAGTTCGAGATACGCGGGACGCGATGTTTGGAACACAATAATGAACTACTCCATGCTGAACAAAGGTAGGTGCATTGTGGTTGGTAACTCGGGACGTTTCAAAGCACCCACCTTGGTCGATACTCACGTCAACTACCACGGATCCTTCTTTCATTTGTTCGACCATTTCTTCTGAGACCACACACGGGGTTCTTCCCATTGGAGCTCTGAGCGCTCCAATCGCCACATCCGCTCGGCGAATGGCTTTAGCTAATACCTTGGGTTGAATGATCGATGTGAATACCCGATTTCCAACAGCGATTTGAAGTCGACGTAAACGGGCTACTGAATTATCAAATACTTTAACCGAGGCACCTAGTCCTAGCGCTGCTCGGGTAGCAAATTCACCCACCGTGCCTGCGCCGATAATAACTACTTCGGTTGGCTGAACACCTGCAACGCCCCCCAACATCATACCTTTTCCTTGAGTAAATGATGAAAGTAATTCTCCTGCTACTAGAATCGCGGTATTTCCGGCAATTTCACCCATGGTGCGCACAACGGAGAATACGCCCTCTTCATCTCGAATGTAATCCCATGCAATACAGGTTGTTTTCTTGTGCATGAGTTTTTGCAAAATTTCTTTTGGTTGTGTTGAAATTTGAAGCGCTGAAATAAAGGTTTGATTTCCTGGCATTATTTCAATTTCTTCCTCGGAAGGCGGAGCCACTTTGAAAATGATATCGCACGAATAAACAGCCTTTTTATCATAGGATATTTCTGCCCCGGCTTCACTATATTCGGTGTCAGAGAAATTTGTGCCTTCCCCGGCTCCAGTCTCAACCATCACGCGGTGGCCGTTGGCAACGAGTAGTGAAACAGCTTCTGGAACTAAGGCTACACGGCGTTCTTGAAATGACGTTTCTTTCGGAATACCAATAAAAAGTTGTCCTTTTTTTCGCTTGATTTCCAGCATTTCCTCCTGCGGCATGAATGCCCCTTGGTGTAAAAGTGATTTGAGTAATTCAGGATCCGTGATCATGGGGTATAGAATAAGTTCTGGTTAACGAAGCATTCGTAGTTATGGTTAGTGTAATTCTACGCTCAGGTAGAAAATTAATGATTTTTTCGGCCCATTCTACAAAAAAGAACGCATTTTCCTCAAATAATTCGTCCAAGCCTAATTCATAGGCCTCGTCCGATGAATTGATGCGAAAGGCGTCGATGTGGTAAATTTTGGAGCCGTTTTCGAGCGGGTATTCGTTAATTAGGCTATAGGTTGGCGATCCTTCTGGGTCTTGCACGCCCATTTTTTTCAATAGTTCAACAACTAATGTAGTTTTGCCAGCGCCCATTTCACCATGTAATTCAAGTACCTTGGTTTCCGTCAGCATGGTTTGCAGCTGTTCTACGAGGATTGGCAGGGTTTCAAGTGAGTACTCTTTACTTTCCTTTTCCATATGGCGGATCATAAGAATGAGCATGTTGACCATCCCACGTAAAATATTGTGGAATTTCAGAATCGATTTTCATAAAGGTTTGATAGTGAATCCATTCACCTAAATTGAAATACGTGCCCTGTTCAATGGGTAGGGCATAAGGCAAATGTCGGTGGCCAAAAATGTAATAATCGTGTGGGTCTTTTTGTTGCATGCCTTGTGCAAATTGGTACAGCCATTCATGCTCATAACCCAAAAATTGATGTTCGTGTTCTGATCCTTCTCTACTTTTTCCGGAAAAAAAATTGGCCAAGCCAATCCCGAAATTAGGATGAATCCGAGCAAACGCCCATTGGCAAACCTTACTTCGTAAGAATGATTTAATGAGCTTATATCCACGGTCTCCTGGGCCTAAGCCATCGCCATGACCTAGGTAAATACGTTTGCCATGTAGGGTTAATTTGATGGGATTTTCATAAATCTTCATTCCAAATTCTTCGGTAAAATAGTGCTTTACCCACATGTCGTGGTTCCCGTAAAAAAAATGAAGTTGGATGCCGCGGTCGGCTAATTCCGCAAGCTTACCAAAAAATCGGGAGAACCCTTTTGGGATTACCGCTGCATATTCAAACCAAAAATCAAATACGTCACCTACTAAATAAATGTCTGTTGCATCGGTTGCTGCATAATCTAACCACCTAACAATGGTGAGTTCTCGAATCTTAGATTGTTCCTTCGTTGGAGCGCCTAAGTGAAAATCCGATGCGAAATAACAGACTTGCATGGGTTAATGACCAAAAATTTCAGCTAATTTGTTTTCTAAGGCTGGTCCTCTAAGGTTGGTTTGAACGATATTTCCTTCTTTGTCTATTAATACTGTAAACGGAATGCTTGATACGTTATATTTCCTGGATACCTTGCTGTTCCAACCCCCTAGATCACTTACGTGATTTGGCCAAATTAATCCATCGGCTTGAATCGCGCCGAGCCATTTTTGTTTATCCGTATCTAAACTCACACTAACAATGGTAAATCCATCGTCTTTGTACTTATTATAGGTCTTTACCACATTCGGGTTTTCTTTTCTACACGGACCACACCAAGAAGCCCAAAAGTCGATTAAAACGTAGGATCCTTTAAAGTCAGAGAGTTTGAGGTTTGTCTTGCGATCTGTCAGTAATTCTTCGAAA
>JAIXRD010000087.1 GCA_027485365.1 Cryomorphaceae bacterium
CTTGATTAAGCAGCAACTCCAAGCTGCCCAATCGAAGTTTGAAGTGGGTTCAGCAACCATTGTCGATGCGAATGATGCGCAGGCTCGCTTTGATCTAGCCAACGCACAAGAAACTGCTGCCCAAGCAGAATTAATTGTCAGGCGCGGTGTGCTTGAGCAGATCGTTGGTCACCCAGTGCCGCCGCTAAAGCCACTGGCAAAAGACGCGAAAATTGAAGGGGTGGTTGCCGACCCAAGAGCCAAAGTAAAAGACGCCAAAGGCATACCGATTGCAGAAAGCGTCAACCCCAAGCTGCCCCCCGGCCAAGAATTGAATGACTGGATTAAGCAAGCCGAAGCAGCCAACTATGGGGTCTTAGCTAGCCAACTGAATGTCGATATTGCGCAAAGCTCGTATCGGGGTTCTTTGGCAGCCAACTACCCTACCGTGAACTTTGTGGGCACGACTGGCTTTAATGCTGCCAATGGTTCACCCACCAACTTTAATCCATCAACTACACAAAATATCTTCAATAACACGATTGCGCTGCAGATGAGTTTGCCGATTTTCTCGGGGGGCTTTAATAACTCGGTGATTCGGCAACGGGCAGCGCTAGTCGATAAAGCCAAATCCGATTACGATAATCTGCGCAGAACCGCTGCTCAAGCAACCCGCCAAGCCTTCACTGGCTTTTATGGTGGCCTAGCAACAGTGAGGGCATTTGAGGCTGCAGAAAAATCATCGGCCTCTGCCTTGGCATCGAGTCAGTTGGGTTTTGATGTGGGTACCTTAATTAATTTGGATGTCTTGATTGCACTCGATGCACTCTTTACGACAAGAGCAACGCTCTACAAGGCCAGATACGACACTATTCTCAATGCCTTGAGGCTCAAAGCCCAAGCAGCGGCACTCACGGATCAGGATTTATTGGCGGTTAATGCGCTGCTCAAATAAAGCCTAATTAGGCTGGTAGCCAGGGACTAATTTTTTAAGCATCTCCCTAATCAATCTAGCATCAGATGATTCTAAGGCCAGATTCAGCTTTTCAAGCTCCTTCTGCAAGTCACCCCAAGACAAAAACTCTTCATGTGCCTTCATGATTTTAGGGTGCACCGTTGACTGCGGATTGTCGCCAATGAGAAGCTCTTCATAGAGCTTTTCACCTGGGCGTAAACCCGTGATCTTAATCTCAATATCACCATGAGGGCGAGCCTCATCCTTTACCAATAGGCCAGATAGATACACCATCTTGGTGGCTAAATCATAAATACGAACTGGCTCGCCCATATCCAATACAAAGACATCCCCTCCCTCTGCCATTGCGCTTGCCTGAACCACTAATTGCGCCGCCTCCGGAATGGTCATGAAATACCGCGTTACTTCAGGGTGAGTCAATGTAATCGGTCCGCCTGCTGCAATTTGAGCACTAAATAGTGGCGCTACTGATCCCGAAGAGCCCAGTACATTGCCAAATCGCACCATAGAGAAGTTGGTTGCACGCTTATCTTTGCTAGCAAGATCCGACATTGCCTGTAAAACTAACTCAGCAATACGTTTACTAGCCCCCATCACATTGGTTGGTCTAACAGCCTTGTCGGTACTCACTAGAATAAAATTACTAACGCCGCACTCTAGACTGACTTGTGCGCAGGTCAATGTGCCATAAACATTGTTACGAATCCCTTCGGCAGGATTTTGTTCTACTAATGGAACATGTTTGTATGCTGCCGCATGAAAGACCGTAGCCGGCTTATGGTTCTTGAATATCTTCAATAAGCTGTCGCGATCACGCACCGAAGCCAAGCAAGGTGCTAACTCAATTGATAGCTCAGCATTTAACGAAGGAAAGGTGTCGTCATCACTATCACTAGCAAAACGCTCGTCTTCAAGGCTTATGAGAGTCCTCTTTAATTCCTCATAAATTACATAGAGGGAGTGCTCACTGCTATCGATCAAAATCAAGGATTTAGGTGAAAATTTAATAATCTGACGGCATAGCTCACTACCAATAGATCCTCCAGCCCCAGTTACCAAAACTACTCGACCCAGAATATTTTTTTCTAGTAAGCTAATTTCAGGAGGCACGACCTCCCTACCAAGCAAGTCATTCATATCCAAATCATGCAAGTCCGATACCCTGACTCTCCCAGAAGCAAGATCAATCAGTCCGGGTAAGCTTCGGACACGGACCTCACAGCCATTTAATGAGGCAATAATTTCATTTCTGCGCTCTTGACTGACTGAAGGAATGGCCAGAAGTACATCAGTAATATCAAGACGGCGGATTAAGTCTTTAATGTCAGTATTGGGATACACCAAAATTCCATTGATCGTGCTCCCCTGCAAATGGGGGTCATCATCAATAAAGCCTTTAACCAGCATCTCATGATTACTGATTAAGCTAGATACCAATTGACGACCTGCGGAACCAGCCCCATAAATCAGAGCAATCTGCTGGGCACGGCGAAAGGCTTTTTGAATATTATTGATGCCACCCAACCAATATCTCACAAAATACCGGCTGGCACCAATTCCAAAAAACAATAGCATTGGCTGAATGACGCCAATCGACCTAGGGACACCCTCTATCCCATAGAGTGTAAAAACACTAAAAAACAATCCGGTATAAACAACAAAAGCGCGAGTAATGGTTATAAAAGCGGCAGTACCAATGTATCTAAAAATGGCGCGGTATAGGCCAAAGAAGATGAATAGAGGGAATGAAAAACCAATGGCGGCAAGGCAGACAATCCACTGCTGCCCCTGAAAATATCCCCACTGATCTAGGCGCAGGCCAAATGCAAGCCAAACGCTCAATCCGCAAATTAATAAATCGACAAAGATCACCAAGCCCCGCTTAACGGAGCGAGGTAAGTTTAAAAGTGGCTGTTTGGTTGCATTAATTGGCATGGTATTAATTATAAATTATGTAGTAATAAGACACAATTTGCCACTAAAAAGACTTGCCATGGTTTTTTAATCATTCTTCTTCTGAGCTCGGCTAAAAAAGGAGATTACCGACTACCTGCTGAGATAATCGAATAATCTGTTGGCCTCAAAACCGAGGGCACTTAATGGCTGCTTTTTTGATTGAATGGGCCACTCTATTTTTTTGCACTTACGAGCAAACTCATCACGTTTTCAGTACATGCAATTGTGAGCGAGCCTGTGTTTCGAGGGTTTATGTTTTTTTTCTTAAAAAAAGAAAGGTAGTTTTCGGTGCCATTCAGTTGGCTCAGGTAATACTTGTTTTTACCACTTTTCAAAATTTTAATTTCCAAGCCCACAAAAATCTGCCTGAGCTTTTTTTCCATAAACACCCAATCCACAATGTCGTTGTTGGGGGCGAAGCCTGGTACCAGCTTGACCATAACTTGACGGATGATACTTACATCATTCACGCTCAGAGCCTTCAGAAGTTCTTCCAAGCCTGTCTCCAAATCTGACCATGGGATGAAGTCCTCAATAGCTTTCATGATTTTCGGATGTGGTGTCGGTTTTGGATTGTCACTAATAAGTAGCTCCTCAAAGAGTTTTTCACCGGGACGTAGGCCTGATATCTCTATCTCGATATCGCCATATGGATTGTGCTTAGTTCGAACTGTAAAGCCAGAGAGTTCAACCATGCGACTAGATAGATCAATGATCTTGACCGACTGCCCCATGTCGAGCAAAAACACATCGCCGCCCTCGGCCGTGGCCCCTGCCTGGATTACTAATTGGGCAGCCTCAGGGATGGTCATAAAGTAGCGGGTGACTTCAGGATGGGTCAGCGTGATCGGTCCGCCATACCTGATCTGCTGACGAAACTTGGGTACAACAGAGCCCGACGACCCTAGTACGTTGCCAAATCGCACCATGCTGAACTTAGTACCAGAGCTTGTGGCAGCGATTGCCTGTAAAGCCATCTCGGCTAGGCGCTTGCTGGCACCCATCACATTAGTCGGACGAACTGCCTTGTCGGTACTAATCAGCACAAAGTCACCTACGCCGTGTTCGGCGGCTGCCCGCGCTGTGCACAGCGTACCCATGACGTTGTTCTTAATGCCCTCGGCTGGGTTATGCTCCACCAAGGGCACATGCTTATAGGCCGCCGCATGGTAGATGGTGTCGGGACGCCAAGTAGACTTAATCCGCCCATCCTATCCCCATCTTGGGTCGATGCTAACAATGGTATGAGTATAGTTTGCTTGCCTGAGAGCTTTCCTTCCAACTCCTGGTGAATGGCATAGAGGGCAAATTCACTCTGTTCGATCAATAACAACTTCTCGGGAGCAACCGCCAAAATTTGGCGACAAAGCTCACTGCCGATCGAGCCTCCCGCGCCAGTGACCAAAACCACCTTGGAGACAACATTCTTTGCCAACAAGTTGTAGTTAGGCATGACTGGTTCACGCCCTAAAAGGTCATCAATTTCTAAGTCTTGCACATCGGAGAGGCTAACTTTGCCGGTGGCAATGTCACTTAAGCCTGGCAGAGTGCGGACTGCTACCTTGTGCACTTTGCGAGTGTTCAGAATCTCATTGCGCCGCTGGGGTGAGGCGGACGGTAGTGCAAGCAGAACATCTGTTACAGGGACTTCCAACAATAAATCAGTCAAATTAGCAGAGTTGTGGATAGGCAGGCCATTAAGCAAATGGCCATGCAGCCGATCGTCATCATCCAAAAATCCCACTACCCGAATCTCGGGGCTATTGACCATGGCTGATGCCAATTGCCGACCAGCACTGCCCGCACCGTAAATCAGTGCTTGCGGTAAAGTCGATTTACGTAATTGCTTATGGTATAAATCTCCGAGCCAAATACGTGCTGCAGCCCGCGATACGCTTATAAACAATAATAGCAATATTGGCTGAATCAGTCCCACGGTACGGGGTACGCCCTCCACACCCCAGAGAGTGAAGATTGCAGCAAACACTAACCCATAAAAAAGCATGGCACGTGCCATCGCCATCATGGTAGGCAACCCACTGTAACGAAAGATTGCCCGGTAAAGACCTGAGCTGATAAATAGCGGCAAAGCCAAAG
>JAIXRD010000259.1 GCA_027485365.1 Cryomorphaceae bacterium
ACGAAAACATGCAGCGTGCCATTGCGAAAGGTAAATTTCGAGAAGATTTATTTTATCGCTTGAGTGCCATTCCAATTCAACTGCCTGCCCTGCGTGAACGAGGTGAAGATATACATCTATTGTTTAGAAAGTTTGCCAGTGATTTCGCTGACCGATATCGAATGCCTGGAATTCGATTAACACCCGATGCAATAACCCTGTTAACTGAATATCCATGGCCTGGAAATATTCGACAACTTAAAAATACCGTAGAGCAAATAAGCATTATTGAAACAGAACGGAACATCGATTCCTTATTGCTTAGAACCTATTTACCGATCATTCAGGAAAACAGTCCAGCACTTGTTGGTGATGCAAGTCAAGAGGCAATATCCGAACGCGAACTGATGTATAAGTTCTTATTTGAGATGAAAAAAGATCTCACTGAATTAAAAAAACTAGTTGTGGAGTTGCTTAGTCAATCCGGGAACTTTAAAATTTCGGCGGACCAGCATGCAGTCATTGATAAGTTATATCAAGATTTCGGAGCAACAATACCTGCCACCAAAGGACTTATATCACCAATCATAGACCCTGCAGAAGACGAATTCATAGATAATGATACCTCATTTGTTGCACATGAAGAGTTCATTGAATCACTTTCACTTGAAGAGCGTGAAAAAGAACTTATCATTAAAGCCTTAGAAAAGCATCGCGGAAAACGAAAGTATGCGGCCAAAGAATTAGGAATTTCTGAACGAACCCTTTATCGAAAGATAAAAGAATATAATTTAGCTGAATGAAAACCATCCTTTTTTCCTTGGTAATTCTTGGATTATCGAGTTGTTGGCCGAGTAAAATCGGATTTAAGGATACTGGAGGCATGCCTGAAGAATGGAATTATTTTCATTTGCAGACGCTACAAAACAATGCTGCAACTTGTCCGTTAAGTTATTCTGCCGGACTAACAGAGGCAATAAAAGACGGCATTCAAAACAATACCAGACTGGGTTTAGCGACAAAAATCGGAGATGCTCAAGTACAAATATCTGGTGAAATAACAAGTTATAATGTGAATCCAATTGCCATTCAAAATGGCGATAATGCGGCAAAAAACAGGTTGACTGTAAGTGTACAGTTCACTATTTTCACAACCACTCCGAAAGAAGAAGAAATTAAACTCAACGTTACCCGCTTTGCCGATTTTGATGCCTCGAGTAACTTATCGAGTGTTGAGACGCAACTCCTGAATACAATCAATGAGCAGATAATTCAGGATGTAATTAATAAGATAATGAGCAATTGGTGAGTTGGAACAAAACACATATCAACACCCTCTGTCTTAACCCAGCAACAATTACCTCTGCTGATTTAACGCAATTAGAGCAACTTTGCGAGGAGTTTCCCTATGCAGGAATTTTCTCCCTCACCTATTTAGAGGGCATGTATCTGTGTGAAGACATCAGACTCAGCCAAGGACTTCCAAAGCACGCCTTTCGAATAAACAATCGAGAGAAGTTGTTTACCATGTTGCATGCTTCAAAAAGGGAGGATGAAGCCGCGTTGAAAACCACAGAACATGAGGAACTTACTGAAGTTAAAGAGGAAGAAGTACCATTAATAGAAAATGTACCAGACAACACACCCGTTAAAGAATACGATGCAATTGAAGCATTAATTGAAGGTAGTGCTGCATCTGCACGATTCATGCATGAATTTGAACAACATGAACCAATAGACGAAACGTTTGAGGATGTGCAAATACCTGAAAATTCCAAACCAACCGATGAACCTAGGTCATTCACTTCTTGGTTGTCTGGTTCAGAACTCACCACTTCGCCTAGGACGCAAATAAAACCAAAAACAATAATTCCTATTGAACGTGAAAATGTAGCATTTTATTCACCTGCCAAAAAAGCAAAGGAAAGTTTAGATGCTGATAATGTTCCAATCAGTGAAACTTTGGCAAAAATCTTCATTATTCAAGGAAATCATTCAAAAGCCATTGCCATTTATGAACAATTAATTTTGGCTTTTCCCGAAAAAAAGAGTTACTTTGCAAGCCAAATTAAACAATTAGCTAAAAGTCATTAACATGATTACGACCATTTTTTCAATTATTATTACCCTTGCAGCGTTACTGCTGATTTTTGTTGTATTCATTCAGAATCCAAAAGGAGGCGGTTTAAGCAGTGATTTCGGAAGTGCAACGCAACTTGGTGGGGTGAAACAAACCTCAGAATTCATAGACAAACTAACGTGGGGTCTTGCGGCAACGATTGTACTTAGCTGTATTGTTATGACCATGCAACAACCAAAACCTCAACCGATCAAACAACCTACACAACAAACGCAACCAAAATCTGGCAACGGAAATCAATCCGCTCCACAAGGCCAACAAGGGCAATCGGGGAATAACCAGTAAACAGCACATAAACGAATTTTGAATGTCAGTATGTCAGCACATACTGACATTTTTTTTTGTTCAGGGAAATTTTGTCTCACTTGCATGCAATGGTATGAAATTCGAGAAGTGGAGATACAATTAAAAACTATAATTTATGTCAGTTAACTTTAAACCATTGGCGGATCGAGTTCTGGTAGAGCCGGCGCCAGCAGAGCAAAAAACAGCGAGTGGGATTATCATTCCTGATAACGCAAAAGAAAAACCATTGAAAGGCAAAGTCGTTGCTATCGGAGAAGGAAAGAAGGATGAACTAATGACCCTTCGCGTTGGTGATGAGGTATTGTTCGGTCAATATTC
Source organism: Cryomorphaceae bacterium (assembly GCA_027485365.1). Classification (GTDB taxonomy): domain Bacteria; phylum Bacteroidota; class Bacteroidia; order Flavobacteriales_D; family Crocinitomicaceae; genus UBA952. The sequence continues at coordinate 2,744 of JAIXRD010000259.1, forward strand.
AGGTACAGAGATAAAAATAGACGGGAGTTCGTATTTGATTATGCGTGAATCCGATATCTATGGCGTATTTTAAGTTAAAAATCTGATAAACATTATTAAAAAAAAATAAGATGGCAAAGGATATATTATTTGATCTTGAAGCAAGAGAAAAACTAAAAGCAGGCGTAGATGCATTAGCAAATGCAGTTAAAGTTACCCTTGGTCCAAAAGGACGAAATGTCGTTATTGGTAAGAAGTTCGGTGCGCCGCACATTACCAAAGACGGGGTTACCGTAGCTAAAGAAATTGAGTTGAAAGATCCAATGGAAAATTTAGGTGCGCAAATGGTCAAAGAAGTAGCATCTAAAACAGCGGACATCGCTGGTGATGGAACTACAACTGCAACTGTACTCGCTCAGGCAATCATAACTGCAGGACTAAAGAACGTAGCTGCCGGTGCAAATCCAATGGATTTGAAAAGAGGCATCGATAAAGCGGTAGCCGAGGTGGTTAAAAACCTAAAAAAGCTTTCCAAAGAAGTTGGAAAAGATGCGTCCAAAATCGAACAAATCGCCACAATTTCTGCGAATAATGATGAGACAATAGGTAAACTAATTTCTCAAGCGATGAAAGTTGTTGGGAACGATGGAGTTATCACAGTGGAAGAAGCTAAAGGTACAGAAACCGAGGTTAAAACGGTAGAAGGAATGCAATTCGATCGCGGTTATTTATCTCCCTACTTTGTGACTAACACAGAAAAGATGGTCACTGAAATGGAGAATCCATTAATTCTGATCACTGAAAAGAAAATTTCGAGCATGAAAGAACTTCTTCCTATTCTTGAGCCAGTGGTTCAAGCTGGAAAAGGCTTGTTAATTATTGCTGAAGACGTTGATGGGGAAGCATTGGGCACCTTGGTGGTTAACCGATTGAGAGGTTCGCTAAAGGTGGCTGCAGTTAAAGCTCCAGGGTTTGGTGACCGAAGAAAAGCGATGCTAGAAGATATCGCCATTCTAACAGGAGGACAAGTTATTTCTGAAGATCGCGGAATGACCTTGGAAAATGTTACGATGGATATGCTTGGACAAGCACAAAAGATTGATATTGACAAGGACAATACAACCATTGTTAACGGAAAAGGTAAAAAAGACGATATCAAAGCGCGTGTGAATCAAATTCGTGCGCAAATTGAAACGACAACTTCAGATTACGATCGCGAAAAACTACAAGAACGTTTGGCAAAACTTGCCGGTGGTGTAGCCGTTCTTTATGTAGGTGCACCTACTGAAGTTGAAATGAAAGAAAAGAAAGACCGTGTTGATGATGCCTTGGCAGCTACACGTGCAGCAGTTGAAGAGGGTATCGTACCCGGAGGAGGCGTTGCATTAATTCGCGCAATTGAAACCTTAGACAAATTAAAAGGAGCAAATGACGACGAAACCACGGGAATTGCCATCGTGAAACGTGCCGCAGAAGAACCGTTGCGTCAAATCATTGCAAATTCAGGGGCCGAAGGAGCAATTATCGTTCAAAAAGTTCGTGAAGGAAAAGATGATTTTGGATACAATGCAAGAACAGACAAATTCGAAAAGCTCTACGCTGCAGGTGTTATTGACCCTACTAAAGTAACTCGTATAGCCGTTGAAAATGCAGCATCCATTGCATCAATGCTACTTACCACTGAATGCGTTATAGCAGACCAACCTGAAGAGGCAAATCATGCTGCAGCGATGGGCGGTATGGGTGGTGGCATGCCCGGAATGATGTAGGTTCGACAAGCTCACCTACCTTTCGACAAGCTCACCTACCTAACGAAAAGCTTACATGACTATTTAAATAGGTCGGTTTGTTTGAAAGAACGAAGTGCTAACTTAGAACATAAAGAGTCTCGTTCGCGGGACTCTTCCTCGTTTCTTGCTTCCCGGAATACGGATAGTAAGAGACGTCTATATAGAGTCCCGCTTGCGGGACTTTCTATTTAATGATGGTTGTTAAAATTGGCCCAATTCGCACTGCCCAATCTCGCTCAGAATGTCCTGAATTTGGTATTAATTTTATTGATACCTTATTTTTCTTTGCATAGGAATTTAGGGCGGATTCAAATGCAGGGAAATAGCCAGCATAGGAAGCATCAAGGGATTGGTCACCCCGATCAATGTAGATAGATTTTCCATTCACGGCAACTGAATTTTTCACAATAAATTCATTAAATGCTGCCGCTAATGGCTCTTTTAATCGGTCACCGAATTTCCAATAATTGATAAGTGGAAGATGAATTGAAAGACACGCAACATGTGAAAGTTCAGTGGGATGGGTTAACAAAAAAGCTAAGGACACAATACCCCCCATACTTGACCCAACCATGGTTCGATGCGCTCCACCAGGGTGTACGTTCCAATGAGTTTCAATTAAAGGGAATACTTCGTTAATTAAGGCTTCAGCATAGGAATCAAACCGTGGCAACCCATTCCACAAGGAATCACGCAAGGTCAGTTGAACACTTACCGGGAGGGCTGCATAAATGGGTGAAGGGAAAAACTCGGCGTAACGATGGTTCGGGTCGTTATCAATTCCAACCAAAATACAACGTTTTTTTGAAAGATATTTTGTCGCTGAATTGGCAAGATCCCAAGACTGATGATTCCAGGTGCTGGATGAATCAAATAACATTTGGCCATCATGAAAATAAATAACATCGTATTTTTTATTTGACGAAGTATACGTCTCGGGAATCCAAACGCGGACTACCCTTCCCGAGAGATACCCCTTGGTAAGCACCGACTCGTATAACTTCCCTTCAGAGGGTTGGTTAGTGGCAGGCTTCCATACGAATGGATTTACTTGGCTATACATCAAAGCAGAAAGCAAAAAGCAGGGAATCAATACGCTAAATTTCATAGTACAAATATTATAAAAGGATGGCAATAACCAAGGCATTGCGTATTTTTGTACCAAATAAAATCCCATGGAACGAATTATAAAAATAGTATTTTCAATGCGGCTTGTATCGCTTGGTTTATTTGTGTTCCTAGCAGCCATTGGAATTGCAACATTCATCGAATCGATGCATGGTGTGCAAGCGGCGAAAATATTAATTTACAATGCGCTTTGGTTCACTGTACTTCTCGTCTATCTTTCAATTGCAATGATTGTAAACATCATTAATTACAAAATGTGGCAGCGCGAAAAAATTGCCCTGCTAAGTTTTCACGTTGCTTTTCTTATTATTATGCTTGGCGCAGCAATCACCCGCTATACTGGATATGAAGGATTAGCGGTTATTCGAGAAGGGACAGCAGTTGATTACATTTATACCTCAGACCCCAAACTCTTAGTTTCTATCAGCGACCAAAAGGAACCCAAAGTACTTGCTTATCCTGCGTGGATGTCTGATTGGAGCGTGGTAAACAACTCCTTTGATCATGAAATTGAACACGGCTCGAAATCCTTACGAATTGCATATAAATCTTTTATTTCCAATGCAATTGATACCATTGAATTTGACAAGTCCATTCCAGATGCTGTGTTAGATGTCGTGGTGGGTCAAATGAAATCGAATTATTTAGAACCAGGGGACAAACTCATGGCGGGAACGATGCCCTTATCCTTCGGTACGCCATCAACGGATGGAATCACGCTAAAAATGATTGGAGAAAAAACCATGTTGAAAACGGGAGTAGAATTACGCATGCTGCCCATGACGATGATGATGGAAGCGAGAAAAACAGGGGCACCTATTCCTGATTCCGCCTATAAAAACATCCCGAAAAATACGTGGGTTGAGGCCAATGTAAAAACGCTATATCAATCCGGAAGTAATCAATTTGTTCTTAAAAACGTATTTTACCATGCCCGAAAAGCTCGGTTAAAAGCAAAAATGAAAAATCAAGGATCGGATTACCTGACGGTTGATGTCTCTTCCGGTAATGACAAAAAAACGGTAGTGCTTAGGGGCGGACACAATAATATGCCGGACCCAGAATATTTTGAGATCAACGGAATTCTGGTACAGCTTGAATACGGTTCCGTTAGACGTCCCCTCCCATTTAGTGTTCTTTGCAAAGATTTTAAATTACTAAAATATCCAGGTTCTGAATCTCCTTCCTCGTTCGAAAGCTTTTTGCAGATCATCGATCAACGAAATAATTATAAAAGTGACCGTCATGTGTTCATGAATCACGTTACCGATTATGATGGATATCGATTTTTTCAGTCGGCATATGAGCTAGATAATCCAGCCACACCAGAAAACGAAGAAGCGACAAAACTTAGCGTAAATCACGATGCATGGGGAACAAACATTACCTATTTAGGCTATCTTCTAATGGCTGTTGGTATGATCCTCTCGTTATTCGCACCAAAAGGTAGGTTCCGAGCCTTGAGCGACCAGTTAGGAAAACTTAAAAAACAGTCGCTTACGGTCATGTTATTGTTAATTGGCTTATCGGTTCAAGCCCAACATGGAAATGAACCCGACTATTCCAAAATTTATCGCGTAATCGATGAAAAACATTCGGAAAAACTAGCCACCCTGCTTGTTCAGGATGAAGGTGGTCGGATTATTCCTATGCATACCTTGTGCGACCAACTCCTGCGAAAAATACATGGGGAACCGACATTTGATTCATACAATGCCGTACAAACAATTCTTAGTTTGCACATGTATGGGAAGTATTGGATGAAAAAACCAATGATCTTGGTGCCTACTGCAGTCAGAGAACGCCTAAACTTAAAAAAATACTGTGCTTTCAATGACCTCATCGAAGTGGATGGACGGTATAAATTCCAAGCCCAATATGCGGCAGCGCATGGAAAAGCGGAAAAATTCCAAGATGAATTCGAGAAAAAGCTAATTAAACTTACAGAACGCTTTGAGGTGTTCCAAGGAATAATTAGTTGGCAATACATGCGGATTATCCCCAAGAAGAATGATGCCAATAACAAGTGGTTTGTTCCCATGAGCATGGAAATCATGGGGGAAGATTCGATTAGTTCGATCGTAACCTTAAAATATCTTGCTGCCTTAGACCAAGCAACCCAAGATCAGAATTATTCTAACGCCCTCTTTTTATTAGGGAAAATGGATCAAATCCAACGAACAGTTGGTAAATCCGTGGTTCCGTCACCCAATAAAGTTGCCTTTGAAATCCGGTATAATAAACTTCAAATATTCAAATCAGTCTATCGAAGCTATTTGCTTATCGGATTAATCCTCCTCATTGTGTTCATTGCCTCCATTTTTGGATCGCCTTCTGATAAACGAAAAAAGGTACTACGAATTACTCGGAATATATTTTTAGGATTAGGAGCCCTAATATTCATATATCACGGCACCGGACTAGGCTTCCGATGGTTTATTTCAGGACATGCTCCTTGGAGCAATGGCTATGAAGCCATTGTATTTATTGCATGGGTGACGGTAATAGCCGGTTGGGCATTCTTGAAAAAAATAGAGGTTGTGATGCCAATGGCGTTGATTTTATCAGCCATGATGCTTTTCGTTTCGGAACTAAATCTATTAGATCCAGAAATAACACCGCTAGTACCGGTATTGAAATCCTATTGGTTAATGATCCACGTGGCAATAATTACAGGCAGTTATGGGTTCTTGGGCTTGTCATTCGTACTCGGATTACTCAACTTGAGTTTTTATTTGTTTCAAACCAAGACTAATTCACACAACATACAAAATCAAATAGGTCAAATTACTGCAGTGAGCGAAATGACAATGACAATTGGTGTATTCATGTTAACCATAGGCACATTCCTTGGTGGGATTTGGGCTAACGAAAGTTGGGGTCGTTATTGGGGTTGGGATCCGAAGGAAACCTGGGCCTTAGTTTCCATCCTTGTTTATGCCATTATTTTACATTTCCGCTTTATCCCGGGATTAAAGAGCACGTTTGCCTTCAATTTAGCCTCGTTCTGGGGGTATTCGGCGATACTTTTTACGTATTTCGGTGTGAATTTCATGTTGGTAGGATTGCATTCCTATGCCCAAGGAGATGGCTTAGGAAAGTTTCCTACCTGGTTAATTTGGACCATCGTATTCTTCATTGTTATGAGCGTGTTTTCATGGTTGCGCAATAAGCAAATACATTCCAATACGCAGCAATAGAGTCAATGAATTCGTTTAGTCCCGATCAAATTTTATTTGAAGACAATCATTTAATTGCTATAAACAAACGCGCAGGGCAATTGGTGCAAGGGGATAAAACAGGAGATGCCTGTCTTGCGGATGAAATCAAAGCATTTTTAAAAGTAAAATACAACAAGCCGGGCAATGTGTTTTGCGGAGTAATTCATCGCTTGGATCGTCCAACCAGTGGCGTTGTGATTTTTGCAAAAACAAGTAAGGCACTTGAGCGCATGAATGCTCAATTTAGAGAAAAACTTACAGATAAATCATACGTTGCACTGGTTCATGGTAAATTACCGAATAGGGATTCTCTAGTGCATGAATTGAGAAAGAACGAGCAAAAAAACAAAAGTTTCGTCGTAGATTCCGGAAAAGGGAAAGAAGCGAGATTAAGTTATAACCCGATTAAAGTATTTGATTCCTATACGCTGATCGAGGTAAATCTAGAAACGGGTAGACATCATCAAATTCGCTGTCAACTAGCACATATTGGTCATCCACTTCGTGGTGATTTAAAATATGGAGCCAAGCGCTCCAATGAGGACGGTTCCATTTGTTTACATTCAGCAAAGCTATTATTCACCCATCCGATAACCAAAGAGTTGATGTGTATAGCGGCCGAATTACCGAAAACAAGTGCTTGGATTCAGTAAAACAAAAAAGGCTCCCGAAGGAGCCTTAAATAAAAGATTTAAATCTTAGTGGTTTGTTGGTGCACCGCTGTTGTTCACAGGCACTCCTGATTCAGGAGCTGGTCCAACTTCACCTTTAATTCGAATTACTGCGTCATAATAAATTTTATTTCCCAATTCGTCTTTTCCTGTTACCACATTAGTGGAAATCGTAACGCTTTTGTTGATTGGACCAGAACGCTTAGTATCGTATTTCACTTTAATTGTTCCTTTTGCTCCTGGAGCAATCGGTTCTTTCGGCCATTCTGGAACTGTACATCCACAAGATCCTTTCGCATTTGAAATAATCAAAGGCTCATCTCCTGTATTTGTAAATTCAAAACTACAATTAGGATCACCATCATACTTGATGTTGCCATAATCATGAACTTCTTTGGAAAAAGAAATTTTCGGACCTTTTTCGATGGTCGTTTGTGCGTTTAATGCTGTTGCAGCAAAAACAACGCTAAGTGCAAACAATAATTTTTTCATAGTTTTTGAGTTTAAATTTCTTCAACAAATGTATACCACAAGTATTAATTGTAAAAAAAATTAACACATCATTAACAGGCTATTTTTTAAGCGGCTTATTTTTCGGAAGGCTTGCATAATCAAAAATCGAAAGCTCCAGATACTTTAGTCTTCGTCTGATTTCCGTCTTCTTTGCGCTTGGGTAATCATTGTCGTTCAGTAACATGTTATAATATCTATGAATTTCAGCGGTGTCACGTGGTTCTATAAATACATCCAAGGCCGCTATATTACTTTCAATGGCCAAGCACTTGTTTTTATACCCTGGGAATTGCTTAAGCAAAGTGTCTCCATATGCAATACTTTTACGGTGTGCATTTAATCCAGAATAAACCATTTGTACTTTGAATAAACAATCCGCTGAATACGGGTCTTCTGGATAATTTCTGTAATACGCCGTTAAGCGATTAATCAACTCTTGCTGACTTAAACTGAGCATGGCCCCTGTGGTTTTTTGGGTAGATAAGGTCGTTACCGAATCCTCCATGGCTTGGATGGATGCCTTTAAAGATTCTCTTGAAACCGGTGCAGTTGTTGTGGTATCCGAAGTAGAATTTTTACAGGAATACGCCCCAAAAAACATTACTACTAATATAACTATGGCATTGAATGATTTCATCGTTTCAATTTATGGAATTTCATTTTATAATCTGTCGTAATTGCACCCTCTGCAATCTGCTTTAATTTCTTTTGAATGAGCTTCTTTTTGAGCGGATTTAAATGATCTGTAAAAAGAACCCCTTCAATGTGGTCGTATTCATGTTGAATAATTCGTGCGGCATAACCTGAGAATCGCTCCTCATGCAAATTCCATTCTGCGTCATAATAGCTCACAAGCACATCAGACTTACGCGGAACATTTTCTCTTACTTTAGGAATGGAGAGACAGCCCTCTTGGAACGACCATATTTCACCGGATTCCTCTTCAATCACCGGATTAATAAAAACCTTTTTGAAAGATTCAATGCCCGCAGCGCGTGGGTCCGGTTCCTCCCCTTCCTCATCGGCGAATGGAGAACCATCCACAATAAATAAGCGAATATTTAACCCAATTTGAGGAGCGGCTAAGCCTACCCCCTTAGCGTGATACATGGTTTCAAACATGTTTTCTATTAATTGATCCAATGCTGGATAATCTTTAGAAATATCTTCTGAATCCTTTTTAAGTACGGGATCACCGTAGGCGACTATTGGTAAAATCATAACTAACTACAAAGATACATCAGTTCGTATTAAGTACTTCGTTCATTTAAGTAATCTTGCAAAATAATTGCAGCACTTACTTTATCAACGATCCCCTTATTCTTTCCATGCTTTTTTTTACCGAGGTGATGGATTGCTTCGGAAGCACGTTGGGAAGAATGCCGTTCATCCTGCAAAAAAACCGGCAAACCAATGATTTCTTTTTCAAGGGCTGCTTTAAATAAAAGCACGTTCTCAGTGATATGTGTGTAGTCTCCATTTACCGATAAGGGAAACCCTAACACAATGCCTTGAAGCGAATGCTTCGCATGAAACGCTTTAATCCACTCCATGATCTGATCTGACGGTATCATGTCTAAGGGTGAAGCAATAATCATCGATGAATCCGTGACAGCCACCCCTGTTCTTTTCAAACCAAAATCAACTCCGATTAACATAGATTACAAAAATACGCTAATTTGATTTACCTAATTGCCGAGATGTTTATTCTATCTTTGCACTAAATTTATTTGTATGGGTATGAAATCACCATTAATTATTTTGCTTTTTCTAAGCGCACTTATAAGCAGTTGCTCTGGCTACAATAAACGAATTTCACTTGAAGACACCGATACGCCAGATTCACAAAACGAATCGGTTGCATTTGCTGAGCAAACCTCGTATGATTCGCTTATCAAAGCGATTGATAGCGAAAAGGGTCTTGATAAAGCGATGAGCCTAGAGTACGAAGACGCCGGAATGAATCACTCGGTTGTTACAGCCTACCTCACAAAAAACAAAGATGTGGTTAAACTAAGCCTGGATGAATCTGCTAACGATGGTAAAATGATTAAGACAGATTTCTATTTCACTGGAAAAGATATATTCTTCGCCAGGCAGCACATCAATGACTATCAAAAGGAAAAAAATGGCTTCGGTGAAATCTTCTCCTACTTTGGAGCGAATGAAAAGGTGATTTATACAGCCTCGAAACTCGGGAATTCAGAAGATGAATTAAATCAAACCGTTGCGACTCGTACCAAAAAAACCAGTTTTGACCCAACGAAAGCCATACAAATCATTAATCAAAAAGGTCCATTTGAAACACGTTATCAAGGACACATCGAGACCGATATGTACAAGTTTATCATTGTGGGTACAGGAGGGAAAAAAGGACAAAAATCTGCTATAGCTTACAACAACAATTTCCCCTTAGCCGAAACGATGGTTAAACAAAATGAACAGTTTATCAATAAGAAACTTAGAGTAGAATTTACCAAAGTAACTGAAATGAACAATTTCTCGTACCAAGGGTTAACAGGTATTAAGCTAATCAATGAAAAATAAACTATCGCGCCTTTGGTTGGTAATGGGCTTATTCATTTCCACAAGTTCCTTCTTATTCGGACAAAACATTAAAATCTCTGGCGTGGTAAACGACTCTTCCGGGGTTAATAAACTAAATAAAGCGGTGGTTTCTTTGGTTCGACTCAATGACTCGATACTCGTAGATTACTATCGAACAAATCAAACCGGGGAATTCAACTTCAATGTTCCTTTAGACACATTCTATCTCCTGATTGAACACCCACAATTTGAGGCAAAAACCTTGTATGTATTTGGTAATCCTGCTGAATTATCGGTAGAGATTCCATTTATTCGCATGGGAGTGAAGGTTAAAAACCTGGCTGAAGTTGTCGTACAGGGAAATAAGAACCGGGTATATTATAAAGGAGACACCTTAATCTATGTAGCAGACAGTTTTAAAGTTGCCGAGAATGCCGTAGTGGAGGATTTACTAAAAAAACTACCCGGGATTAAAATTGATGAAAACGGACAAATAACTTCACAAGGAAGAGAAATTAGTCAGGTCTTAGTAGACGGCGATGAATTTTTCGGATCAGACCCAACGATTGCCACAAAAAACTTGGGAGCCAAAGGTGTTGAATCTGTTCAAGTGTATGAAAAGAAAGCCCAAGACAATGCATCCGGAATGGATGAGAAAATTCAAGTCATGGATTTAAAGCTGAAAGCCGATGCGAAACGAGGATATTTTGGGAAAGCATCTATTGCTTCGGATGGTGGGATAATTGGTAATCCAACAACTAACTTTCCATTTTATGAAAGCGAATTACTCTTTAACCGCTTTGATAAAAAACAGAAATTCTCAGTGTTCTTTTTGAGTTCAAACACACCGCGTTCAAATTTCAGACTTGGTGACATGAGTAAATTCGGATTAGAAAATGAACGGGAATCCAGCGGAATGAGCATGTGGGACCAAAGCAGTCAACGCACGAATACCGGAATACCACAAACCACCAAGGCTGGAATATACTTCAATGACCGGATTAAGGATTGGGGAAAAATCGGCTTTAATTACAGCTTCAATCAAAATCAATTGAACGCCACGCAAAGCAGTTTATCTCAGTATTTCTTGCAAGACACCTCATACTTTACAAAAGATTCCATATCAAACATATCGACGAATACATCCCATAAAATGAATCTTTCCTTTGTTGCAAAGCTGGATTCGCTAACAAGCATCGAAATTAAGCCTTCGGTTAGCTTTGATATGGCTGAAACACAAAACATCACCACCAATCAATTCCTTACCGAGAATAAAATACCAACCTTCACCTCGGACATCGAAACGAACAACGATTCAAAGGGATCAAATGTACGCATGGAGGCAACACTCATGCGGCTCTTTAACAAACCAAGAAGGGAACTAGAAGTAAAATATATCCTAAACAAGACAGACAATTCAACCACAGGTTCATTACTTACCCAAAATATCTTTCAAGGGTTTGTAGACAGTGTAGACCAGCAAAAGAAGAATGATAACGGCAACTTTTTGAACTATGCTATTGTAACATATACCGAGCCTCTTGCCGCAAAATGGCGCTTACAGTTTGAGTATTACCTAGAAACAGGAACTTCATATCAAACACGTAACACCTTTAGCTTGTTTTCGGGTGCCTATACCCAATTGGTGGATTCCCTATCGAATCAATTTGAGAACCAACGATTACAGAATCGTGGTACGGCCATGTTAATTTATGAAACTGCCAAATATTGGTTTAATTTCGGTATCGGTTTTAGAACTATACAGTTAGATAACTATAATGTTA
>JAIXRD010000150.1 GCA_027485365.1 Cryomorphaceae bacterium
GCTGTATTGGCTGCGATGCACCTTTATTCTCAAGTACTACGAAGTTTGATTCTGGTTCCGGCTGGCCAAGTTTTTATGATGTTATTGAAAGTGGTTCCATAAAAGAAGTCAAAGACCTTTCCTATGGAATGGAACGGATTGAAATTCGCTGTGCTGCTTGTGATGCACACCTTGGACATGTATTTGAGGATGGTCCAAAGCCCACAGGCTTAAGGTATTGTGTAAACTCTGTTTCGTTGGATTTTAAGCCAGCAGATGATGGGGAGCAACAAGAGGAAATTACACTTGGGGCAGGGTGTTTTTGGTGCGTAGAAACCTGTTTTCAAGAATTAGAAGGAGTTATAGAAGTCTATCCAGGATACGCTGGGGGAAAAACCTTGAATCCAACCTATGAGCAAGTTTGCAGTGGAACAACAGGCCATGCCGAAGTTGCCCGCATTGTGTTTGATCCTAAAATAATCTCTGTAAATGAATTGCTTGAGTTGTTTTGGTGGATTCATGATCCTACGCAATTAAACCGACAAGGAAATGACATTGGAACACAATACCGCAGCGTGATTTTTTATCACAACGAAGCCCAAAAAGAAATTGCTACGGCGTATCTAAAGAAGTTAGAGAAAGAAAAAGTATGGGATAAACCGATTGTAACTGAAATTACTGAACTGAACAATTTTTATCGTGCAGAACAATATCACCACGATTATTTTAATCAACATCCAGAAAATCAGTATTGTCAGTTTGTAGTTAAACCTAAGGTGGAAAAATTCAGAAAAATCTTTAAAGAAAAACTGAAAAACAACTAGCGAATTAGGGTCACATGACCTACTTCCATGATTTTCTCGTCGTTGTTTAAGGTCTTGAAAACTATTTTCCAAGTATAAACACCATCCGGAGCTCTTCCGCCTTTTTTACCGGTAGAACCATCCCAGCCAAATTTCACATTGCGCGTCTCGTAAACTAATTCACCCCATCGGTCGAAGATATACATCACAAACTCATACGGATCATATCCCGAAAAGAAAACCGGTTTGAATGCTTGGTTGTATTGATCCCCGTCAGGTGTGAAGGTATTTGGAACCCAATAAATTACCTCCTCACCAGTACAATCTTCCAATACTTCGATTAACAGGGTGTCACTTCCTATGCAACCCGCATTGTTTGTTCCGGTAACAATCAATTCATTGGTTCCAATGCCCGGCATGTATGCCATTCCATTACCCACAGGAACATTCCAGACATATGAATTAGCACCGGTTGCGTTAAGTTGAACCGCGTTCCCAAAACATACCACCTTGTCAGGACCAGCGTCAACTGTAGGGCTCTGTGAAATGGTGATTAAGAAATTATCAATTCCAGGGCATACAGCTGCCGGAGAGGTGTAAGTCACTAAGTAACTACCAATTGATGAAGTTGACAAATCAATGTTCCCAGTCACTGGGTCAATGGTTATACCTGGTCCTGCACTTACTGTACCTCCCAAGGTTCCTCCAATGGTAGCAATTGGATTAGGATCCGTTAAACAATATACTGAGTCGGGATAAGTGATGGTTGCAGGCTCAGGTCCTGTATAGTTTCCTGTGAACGGATAAGTACATCCCGCGTCATCTGTAATAGTAAATCCAAACGGACCAGATGCAGTAAGGTTGTTCATTATAATATTACCGCCATTTGTGGTCGTATTTACAGCAAAACCAGCGGTAACAGGAGTTGGATTTGATGCAGTAAATTGCGTGCCATTTAAAGAAGGTGAACCTCCATTAACAGTTATCGTTGCGGTGGTGTTTGCACAGTTTGAAGTGTAGGTTGTGGTGACATCCGGTAAGTACTGAACCGCGATTGGGTCACCTAAATCGTAACATTGAAGCGCCGGTAAAACAACATAACTGTAGGTGCCATTAATGATACTATACATCGTAATTGGAACAAAATATACCGTATTATCTGTGAATGTTCCAGCCGGGAATGAATTAATGAAAGACAAGTCATTAACATCAGTTAAGTTTCCATCAGAAGTAACAACCCCAACAAAACATGGATCATCCGGAATGTCTAAGCCTTGTTGACCAGCTAATATAGGCGTTAAGGCAATGGTTGGTGGACAAGAATAGGCTAACCAAACAATACCTGGGTCATACGGCGGAGCTGTAGGGTCATAATTCGGATCATTCGGATTCGTGGCACCTGGAATTTCAGCAGGAACATTGAAATTATTATTCGTGGTAATGCTGAACTGGTCTCCAAAGCAAACTTTATTTATTGCCGGCATCCCTTGCAGTGTAGTTGTAAATGTTCCCATCATTGCATTGCAATTGCATTGGGGAGGAGTAGGGTAGGTCAAGGTTGCTGAACAACTTGGGTCGGCGGAAAATGTAGCAGTAACCACACAGGTATTGCCGTTGGCAGATCCTGTTAAACTAAAGTTAGCTGAACCTCCGAATGGTGCATTGAATACTTGCGAACCTCCACATGAGTTGGATAAGGTGAGAGTTCCTGATGCTGGCGCATTCGTGAAATTTATTGTTCCTGTAATGGTATACTGGTTGGTAGCAGGATCACAGTTTGTAATGTTTCCAGTGAAGTTTCCAAATGAGCACGGCGTAGCATTGCATGGTGCGGGTGCGGTATAGCTTTGAGAGGTATTACAATTCGCATTAGCTGAGAATACCGCTGTAACCAAACAGGTAGATCCATTAGCGTTTAA